>CALJFV010000251.1 GCA_938074515.1 uncultured Flavobacteriaceae bacterium | reverse complement strand
GCAAAACCTACCAAAATCTGATTAACCTTGAGGCTACCTAGATGAGCAGCGATATCAACCGTTGGACTTAGGTCAAGAGACAACGACTTTGTTTTGCTTTTTATTTTGTGCTCAGCCACTTCTTTTGGCTTAAAATCGGCAACCGCAGCGCATAAAATGACCACATCGCTCTCATGGTAATGAGTCATAACGGCGCTGAGCATGTCTTGGCCAGTTATGACATTTATTTTCTTAATCGATGGGTGGAGTTTAAGTTCAGCAGTAGGTCCCGAAACCAGAATAACCTCTGCCCCTAATTTGGCTGCCGCGTTGGCTATAGCGTAACCCATCTTTCCACTAGAGAAATTTCCGATATATCGAACAGGATCGATAAGTTCAAAAGTAGGTCCCGCAGTCACCAAATAAACTTTACCGACCAAAGGGGATTTTGCCTTGAGATCATGATTCAAAAAATCGATAATATTTTCGGGCTCGGCCATACGACCTGGTCCTACAAGACCACTGGCCAATTCACCATATTCTGAAGGAATTATAATATTTCCAAATTCACTTAGGCGTTCAAAAGAAGTTTGAGTCGCAGGATGCTCGTGCATATCCAAGTCCATGGCTGGCGCAAAATATACAGGACAATCCGCAGAGAGATAGACCGCCAAAAGTAAATTGTCGCAAGCGCCATTGGCCATTTTCGACAAGGTATTGGCCGTGGCTGGTGCGATTACAAACAAATCAGCCCAAGCCGCCAAATGAACGTGATTGTTCCACAAACCTTGATCTGAGGCGTCTTCATCTGTAAAGGTCCATAAAACAGGATTTTCGGATAATACTGATAGAGTTAGCGGCGCTACAAACTCACGCGCATCTGGAGTCATGACCACACGGACCTCAGCACCAGATTTCTTGAGTAAACGCACCAAATTCGGGGTCTTATAGGCGGCAATACCCCCCGTAACGCCCAACAAAATGTGTTTACCCGCTAACATTGGCTGAAGGTCTTTAGTCGATTACCTCGTCTTTGGTATTGCGGTAATAGATTTTTTCCTCGAGCCATTCTTGAACCGCC
This sequence comes from uncultured Flavobacteriaceae bacterium, assembly GCA_938074515.1. GTDB lineage: Bacteria > Bacteroidota > Bacteroidia > Flavobacteriales > Flavobacteriaceae > BACL21. Next base: position 2,355 of record CALJFV010000251.1, on the reverse strand, counting down.
AAAGCGTGAGGCTTGGGAAGACGCTCATAGAACTTAGAAACTTCAATCTGTTCCTTGTTTTCAAAAATCTCTTCCAAACTATCATTGTAGGTAGCGAACTCATCTAATTTCTCAGTAAGTTCCTTTTTTATATCTGCATTGATTTGCACTGCACGCTTCGCGATAATGGAGATCGCCTCGTAAATATTACCCGTAGGTGCATCCAATTGATTTTTATCAATGGTTGTGGTGTTTACAGGGGCCTCTGAATTTCTGATATCACTCATAGAGATGGTAAATTAATTTTTAGATAAAGTCTGTTCTTGTAATTGAGTATTTATTTGTAAAAGTATTTCTTCTGCAGCCCCGCGTTTTGCGCTACTGCTGTAATACTTAATAAAACTATCAAAATATTTTTTAGCCATTTCCAGGCGCTCTTTAACGAGGTATGACACGCTCTTTTGAGCCAACTCATAGGCAGACTCCAGACGCCCAAAATAAGCCTCTTCACGATAAATAGATCCAGGATGGTCTAGGATGAAATTGTCAAAGGCCTTAATCGCCGCTTTATAATCACTGATCCGGCGGTATTGTTTGGCTGTTTCTATATCCTTTTTTTCGAGTTTTACTTTCAACTCCTGTACCATATCGTTACATTGTGTACGATAGCCTGAATCAGGATAATTATCCACAAAGCTCTGCAATTTCTCTAAGGCGATGTACGTGTCTTTTTGATCCAAAGAGTAGCGTGGCGATAATTCATAATAGCTCTTGGCTGATTTATAGGCCGCCATTTCAAGAGAATCACTTTTTGGATAGGAAACAACAAAACGCTCAAATTGATACCCCGCCAGATAAAAATCCTCGAGATTATAAAAAGTATTGGCATAGCGATACATCAGAGGCTCTGCTTGAGGCTTACCCCTGTATATGGGAACAATCTGCTCCATTAATGGAAGTGCTTTTTTGTATTTTTTCGCTTTGTACAGCGAGTCGGCCATATTGTATTTTGCCGCAGTATCGTCTGAGCGCAACAGTTTTTGATACTCACTGCATCCAGAAAGCAAAATACTCAAAACAAGTACACTAGCCAATTTAAGGTCCTTCCAATTCATCGGGCAAAAGTAAGCAATTAATGACAGTATTAAAAAAGAATTTTCTATGGCGAAAATAGCACACCAACATGGATGGACGCCCATTATTGGTAAAAGTTTAACAGCCGAAAAAATGCAGTTTTTATCTCTGGTCTGAAAAGATTTGTATCCGTTCAGCCAAGGAAGGATCTACTTCAACCAAGGGCAGTCTCAGACTGTTTTCACAGAGCCCTTTTTTACTCAGCAAGGCCTTGATTCCTGCAGGATTGCCCTGTTCAAAAATCATATCAATAATCGGCATTAAACTGTAATGGAGTTTCTTAGCCCAAGTGATGTCTCCATTCAAACCTGCTTGAATCATTTGACTAAATTCATTCGGGTATGCTTGTCCAATTACAGAAATAACACCGTGCCCTCCCATTAGGGTCATCGGCAAGGCAATAAGGTCGTCTCCTGAAATCACTAAAAATCCCTCAGGGGCAGATCTTAGAATCTCCAGAGCCTGCCCTAAATCTCCAGAGGCCTCCTTGATGCCGATAATATTTTCATGGGCAGCCAGTTTTAGGACCGTTGAAGGCAACATATTGCTCGCTGTACGTCCTGGAACATTGTACAACAAAACGGGTACTGGACTGGCCTGCGCTACGGCAGAAAAATGAGCGATTAGTCCTGATTGTGAAGGTTTGTTATACATTGGGGAAACCGATAATATCGCTGAGATATGATCCGGGTTTATCTGTTTCACTTGATCAACAACAGATTGAGTATTATTCCCACCAACGCCCAAAACGAGCGGCACCCTATTGTCATTGACAGCAAGAACGCAAGCTAAGACTGCGTCCTTCTCCTGTTTAGACAGGGTCACACTTTCTGCAGTGGTACCCAGAACGACTAAATAGTTAATTCCCTGATCTATTTGAAAATTAACCAGGCGCTCCAAGGCCTTAAAGTCTATCGCGCCTTGGGCATCAAATGGGGTGATCAGAGCGACACCCGTTCCTATTAATTTGGTCATAATTTTTTATTTAAAATACTCATGTATTTAACAAATTCACTGCGCATAAGCGCCAAACGCTCAGGAGCCACGGCCAATGATAAATCAAATAATTCTTGATTCAGTCCTTGACTGCCTACTTTGAATTTACCTTTACTTTTGGCAACGACTAAATCGAGCAACTGATTACCTGGCTTGTAAAGCGCCAATAGCACATCGAAAGAGGTGTCTATGAATTCTATAGCCCCTGCATTATGGATGTGCCCTTGCCAGTCAAAATCAGTATTT
>CALJFV010000250.1 GCA_938074515.1 uncultured Flavobacteriaceae bacterium | reverse complement strand
GTTTTTCGGCAAGCTCAATTAAATCTTTTTTGGCCTTTAAATTGGCCATGAGTTCCTTTTTTTGATCTTTGAAAAAGGCATTTTTTATCTGATTGTAGTCACTGTTTGCTTGCTTGAATTCTGACCACAAGGCTTTATTCTCTTTTTTGGGGACTGGACCAAGATCAAAAAATTCATCTCTAAGTTTTTGTACGTGCTTTACCGATTTTTGCCAAGATTTATGATTTGGGTCGTTTTGTGTCGTGATCTCCTGTATTTCTTGGATGATCGCCTTTTTTCTAGCTAAATTTTCGAGTTGTTTTTCATCGCGATTTTGATAAAATTCTTGACGTTTATCGTGAATTATTTTGGTTACTTCGCTGAAGGTCTGCCAGAGCGGCTCGCGATGTTCTTTGGCGACAGGACCAATATCCTCTTTCCAGATTTTATGCAGTTTTTGAAGTTCTTTGAAGGCTAAATTTTGATCTTCTAAAGCGGCCAACTTCTGAGCTTGGGCGATGATTCTCAGTTTCTGATCGTAGTTATATTTGAAATCTAAATCCCTAAATTCTCGATTTAGATCGAGGTAATCATAAAAATTTTCTACATGATGACGATAGGTCTGCCACACCATGTCATAATCACTTTTTGGGATTGGCCCGCAGTCAAACCATTCTTGTTGCAGGCTTTTGAATGTTTTGAGGGTATTAGAAATATCTTCTTCTACAGTGAGTAATCCACGAAAAGATTCAATAAGAGCCATTCTTTTTTTCAGATTCTCTTGAAGGTCTTTGTTGCGCTCTTCGTAGTATTTACGTCTTTTTTTACGAAAGTTTCTACTGAGTTTGTCCCACTGTTCAACAACGCTCAGCGCATTTTGGGTTTGGGTCCCTGAATCTTCTGTATGCTCTGTTTTTTTGTCTTCTGTGTCTTTTATTTGATCCGTATCAACAGCATTGCTCGGCGCATCGTTGACTTCAGAGGAGATTTGAACTACTTTGTCTACAGATTTTTCGGCAATATTAGATGCCTTAATGTATTGTTCGATTTGCTCGGTAAGCGTATTGGCTTCTTGAGTGATCTCGACTATAGTGCGTTCTGAATTTATCAGGTTTTGAAATTGTGAAAGTAGGGCCTCGATATTATCGGCACTAATGGTTGGATCTGTAGAATTTAGGTCTGACATCTGTTTCAATGTTTAGGGTCAATTTATGTGGAAAGATAAGAACTCCGAGAGCAAAAAAAAATTCGGAACTCTCTTTTGTTTAACTTGCTGTTTTTTGCCAGAGATCCCAGGCTGCTAAGGCTTGAAATTCAAGCATTTGTTGGCCATTTTTTATTTGAGCGCCCGCCTTGAAACCTCGCTTGAGAAATTCAGTTTCTTCAGGGTTGTAAATCAAATCGTATAAATAATGATCGGGACCGAGGGCATCATAGGGAAGCTCGGGGCAAGCCTTCGTATTAGGATAGGTGCCTACAGGGGTACAATTAACGATCAGAGGGTATTGTTTAATGCGCTCTGGGCTAAGTTGTTGGTAGTTGATTTTATTGAGACTTAATCCATCGGCATCCTTGTCTGGGTCAATATTGTCGTGTATCCCCGCTTGCCGAGAAACTTGCAAAATTTCATAACCCTGGCTCCGCAGGGCGTATGTCACCGCTTTTGCCGCGCCGCCTGTTCCGAGTATGAGGGCTTTTTTTGGCGTGATCTGCCCCCATTGTTCGAGAGAGCGTTTAAACCCGTACAAATCTGTATTATAACCCAATAAGGCGCCGCTAGACGCAACAATCACAGTATTTACAGCACCGATAGCCCGGGCTTCAGGATCAATATAGTCAAGATAAGCGCATATGGCTTCTTTGTATGGGATGGTCACATTGAACCCCGCAAGGTCATTTTGCGTTTTGAACCACAATATGAAATCGTCAATACTCTGAAAATCTAGATTCACATAGATATCGGAGCGGTTCTCCCGAAGAAACTTTTCATTGAAAAAACTTCTTGAAAAAGAGTAATCAATAGCACGTCCAAGCAGTCCATATCTAGCCATTTTTTGAAGCTTTTTTACTGGTATTAAGCATTTCTAGTGCAACAACTAAGGCGATACCAATGACAATAAAAAATACGGCCCAATAAGTTTGTGTCAGGGCGAGATCTGGTAAGTAGCGATCAAAGTCTTTGATCGTCTCACGTCCCTTGGCGTCAAGCAGTATTTCTCCTAGACTATTTGTAGCGAATATCTTCGTTTTCCAAGGCCAAACGACACCGAGCGATCCGGCGATAAACCCGATAATCGTGGCATAGGTTTGCTTTCGATAAGATTTTAACACTGCGGCCAATAAGTGAGAAAATGAAACCAAACCAACCAGGGATCCTACAGAGAAAACCAACAGAATTTTTATCAAAGGCCACAACTCAAGTGCAATGTCAATATTGAGTTCTCCTTGAATCAAGAATGATAAAAAGTTAAACAGGGCATTGACGGAATCGACAAGCAGTAGGACATAATTTCCCAAAAGCATCAAAATAAAAGATCCGGATAATCCAGGGAGCGTCATTCCTGATACGCTGATGATGCCACAGAAAAATACAAACCAAAGTTGATCATTTTCTCTAGCGGGTTCTAAAAAGCTAATGCCCAATCCGACTAAGGCCCCGAGGAGTAGATAAAAACCATGACTCGAACGCCATTGTCCAAAGTCCTTTGCGATATAATATATGGAGCCGATAATCATCCCAAAAAAGCCACTCCATACATAGAGCTCATAGTGGATTAACGCATAATCCAACAATTGCGACACGCTAAAATAGCTGATCACCATCCCCGTGATGAGCATCCCTAAAAATCCACCATTGATTTCCTTGTAAAAGGCCTTGAATCCATTTTTACGCAGGGTTTTAAATGAATGTCGATTTACCCGTTGTAGGCTGTAAATGAACTCTTCGTAAAATCCTGCCACAAACGCGATGACCCCGCCAGAGACACCGGGTACCTTGTTGGCAGCACCCATGGCGATTCCTTTAATGACCAGCCAAATTTTATCGCTGAAGGTTCTTGTTGGGTTCATTGTGTATTTTTTTCACGCCCTAGATACTCTAAGGAGAATAGAACTACAATACCAAGGAGCATCATGCTCAAGGCAGGTATAATTTCGGCATCGACTCCGGGATTAATCGCCGTAAAATCATAGGGGAGGATACTGCTTTCTTTCAAGGCCTTAAGGGATTCAAAATCACCTGAAGCCCTTTGTGCTTCACTCAGGGTGCCAAATTCAAAACGCTCCATGCCAAAGCGCAATCCGCTAGAGCGCTCGAGAACCTCTAAAGTTTCTTTCCAGGGCCATATTTTATTTAAGCTTCCTAAAACAAACCCAGTGAGAATGGCCAATGTGGTGTCTTGATAGCGGTTGAACAGCCAGCGCAATACACGACTAAAACTCAACAAGCCAAGAACCGCCCCCCCGACAAATAATATTATTTTTTGAATGTCAAAATCGTGTAAAGCGTCGCTCAAGGTTTTGTAGGCGCCCAAAATAACAAGAATAAAGGAGCCAGAGATGCCCGGTAAAATCATCGCACAGATGGCCACAGCTCCGGCAAAAAATAAAAACCACGCTTGATCAACACCCCCGTAGCTGGGCAATTGTGTTAAGTAAAAAGCCAACAAGGTTCCTGAAATCAAGCTCAAATAGCGCCAAAGATTCCAATGTTTTACTTGGCGTGCCATATAGAGTACACTGGCCACAATTAAACCAAAGAAGAATGACCAAATCCAAATGGGATGTTGTTCGATTAGAAATTTCGCCAGGCGCATCAGACTGACAAAACTGACCAAAATTCCTGCAACAAGAGTGAGTAGAAATCGCCCATTGGCTTCTTGCCAAAAAGCCTTAATCCCCTGATCTTTTAAAATTTTTATGAGGCCCAAATTTAACCCCGAAATGGTTTTGATGAGTTCTGGATAAATACCCGAAATAAAGGCTATTGTTCCTCCTGAAACCCCGGGAACTGCATCGGCAGCGCCCATAGCTATGCCTTTAAAAAAGAGTGTGATTGTTTGCTTGGATAGCCGCATATTTCAGAGGTTTACCCTCAAAAATAACACAATTATACCGAAGGTTTTTGATGATTTTGGATTAATTCTTGAACGAGTTTAAGACGATACACCTCAGGAAATAAAATCTCTAAGATCATAACAAACTCGGAGTCTAGATGCAAGGCATTGACTAGGTGAAATTGGGCCTTGTTGGTTTCTTGTAACATAAAACACAAACCTGCCATACGAAATTCAATTTCGGGGTGTTCGGGGTAGAATTCAATCGCCTGCAATAGATTTTTTCTGGCCGCTTCATATTCGCCTAACTCAATGAGTATGTCGCAGCGTGATAGCCAGGTGTCAATTTCGTAATTGCCTAGCTCTATGGTTCGCCGATAACCGTGCTCAGCCTCTTCAAAGTTTTGAAGTTTTTTGTTGATTTTGGCGTAACGCTTCCAATACAACACATTGTCCGCATCAATACCCACGGCCTTATCGATGTAGTATAAGGCCTTTTTATAGTCCTTTTTTCTGAGATAAAAGTCTGTAATGGCAATCCAAGCCTTATCAAGAAGCGCGTCTTCCGTGACACATTTATTGTAAAATTGCAGCGCCATTTCTTCGTTACCGAGCTTCTCATAGCACTTGCCAATACGCAAGAGAGCAAAAGAGGTTGGGTCATCTAGACCAAGGGTCGTCATATAGCTTTCTATGGCTTGCTCGTATTGCTTGAGTTTTTCGAGCACTTTACCTTTCTCTAGATAGGCCCCGATAAATCGATCATCACTGATGATTGCAAAATCAAAAGCGGCGAGCGCTTTATTATAGTCCTTTAGGTGATAATATTGCTTACCGATTTGATGCCAGGCCACTTCACAATAAGGCTGCCTGTTCAAAAAGTCATTTAAATAAGCGATAGCCTGTTCATATTGCTCCAAGAACTCAAAACAATATACCACATTATAGAGTGCAGAATAGTCTTCAGTGTCTTCTTCTACACATTGCATGAAATAACCTTTGGCGTTTTCATAGTCTTCTAAAAACAGATACTCCATACCAATTAACGAGAGCACATCCAATGGATCTTCAGTTATTTCAAGGGCTTGTTCTAAAAGTTGAATTGCCTTTTTGTGCTGATCGCGACGCGACAAGATATTTGCTTTTTGAATAAAAATCTCTTCGTTAAATTGTTCAATCAAATAGAGTTCATCCAGTAATTTTTCAGCCAGATCCAGCTGGTTTTCAAAAATAAACATCTCTACTTCGAACAATTTCAAATTCGTAGAACTGGGATGTTGCTCGAGACCCAAGCGCGTTGCTTTTTTGGCCAATGCCATTTTGCCTAGTTCCAAGTAATGATGAATGATCTCCTCAAACTCTTCAGAGTCAAAAAAGTAGACGTCATTCGTCTGCAGCATAGATTCAAAACGCGTTAGAGAGAAGTTATTATGCTCTTCAGGGCCTGGGTGCATGTATTGCGTTTAGCTGATTGTTACACTAAATATAAGCGACCCTCGAGGAATTGGACTGGATTTCAATGGTTACTTTTTAACAAGCTTATCAACACGAGTTCTTCTGTTAAGACGAAAGTGTGTCTAATACCTCACGTATAATGCGACACCCTTTCTGAATTTCCTGCTTTGAAATTGTTAAAGGCGGTGTAATGCGCACTGCTTTGTCCTCGTATAAAAGCCAAAATAAAATCAAGCCACGTTGGGCACATTTTAAGACCAAATCATTGGCTTGAGATGAATTTTCGAGCATTATGGCCAGCATGAGTCCTTTACCTCGGACCTCTTTGATTTTTGGATGTTGTAGTTCAGTACGAAATAACTGTTCTTTTTCAAGGACCGAATTGAAGAATCCATCGGCGCTTATTATTTTGAGGGTTGCTAAGGCCGCAGCGGCAATGACTGGGTGACCGCCAAAAGTGGTGATGTGTCCTAGTTTTGGTTTGGTCGCAAAAGTCTCCATCATGGCTTTGGAGGCGGTGAGCGCCCCAATTGGCATACCGCCCCCCATACCTTTGCCCATGACCACAATATCTGGAACCACACCAAAATGTTCAAACCCAAAAAGGCGTCCAGTGCGCCCAAATCCGGGTTGTATTTCATCCAGAATTAGCAGCGCGCCAACGGCTTCGCATCTTGACTTTAGCGTTTTGAGGTAATCAGGATCTGGAACAATAAAGCCCGCACCGCCCTGAATGGTCTCTAAAATAATTGCTGCCGTTTCGGTGTCAATTTGCTCTAGGGATTTATAGTCATTAAAGGCAATAGGACTCGTATTGGGAATCAGCGGTCCAAAGGGGTCTGTGCGCTCTGGGTAATCCATCACACTCATAGCACCCATGGTATTGCCGTGATAGGCTCTCTTGCCGAATAGAATTTTCTGTCTTTTTGTCCAAGCTCGCGCTAATTTTAGCGCGGCCTCAATCGCCTCTGTCCCACTATTGACTAAATAGGTCGTATTTAAGGGCTCCGGCATTAATTCAGCCAGTCTTTGACATAGCTGGACTGCAGGTGTTTGCACATATTCGCCATAAACCATTACGTGCATATAGGATGCGGCTTGTTGCTGAACGGC
>CALJFV010000249.1 GCA_938074515.1 uncultured Flavobacteriaceae bacterium | reverse complement strand
CCATAATTTTCTCATCAGACATTTCTGGTATAGTTTGTCCTTCTTTGCCTTGAAATCTATTTTCTATTAACCACTGACGCACAAATTCTTTAGATAGTTGCTTTTGAGCTTCATTATTGTCTTGTCTCTCTTGATAACCATCTGCATAAAAATAACGAGATGAATCTGGAGTATGAATTTCGTCTATTAAAACAATCTTACCTTCTTTGGTTTTACCAAATTCGTATTTAGTGTCGACAAGGATGAGTCCTCGCTTAGCGGCGATTTCAGTGCCGCGCGCGAACAGCGCGCGGGTATATTGTTCAAGCACTGCATAGTCTTCTGCACTTACAATGTTACGGGCCAAAATATCCTCGCGAGAAATGTCTTCATCGTGATCCCCTTTTTCAGCTTTTGTGGCTGGAGTGATAATCGGCTCTGGGAACGCATCGTTTTCTTTCATCCCTTTGGGCATGGAGACGCCACAAAGCACACGGTGTCCGGCTTTGTATTGACGGGCCGCGTGACCACTGAGATAACCGCGAATCACCATTTCTACCTTAAAAGGGGTACAAGCCTTACCCACCGAAACGTTAGGATCTGGCGTGGCCAACAGCCAGTTCGGGACAATGTCCTGAGTGTCCGCCATCATTTTGGTGGCGATTTGATTGAGCATTTGACCCTTGAAAGGAATACCCTTGGGCATGACCACATCAAAAGCACTCAAACGATCTGTGGCCACCATAACCAGTAAATCGCCCTCTAAGTGGTATACTTCGCGTACTTTTCCTTTGTAAACAGAAATCTGCCCTGGAAAGTTAAAATTTGAATCGATGATGGTTTGACTCATGGTTTATTCAGTGTAAAAATGGCTGTGTTAGTTTTGTACGATTAGGTGTCCTGATGTGCTTAGGTGGTATAAAAATACGTTTAAATCGTGTGGTGATGCTCGATAGAATTATAAGCCGCAATGACTTCTTTGACCAGCTTGTGACGGATCACGTCTTTATCGTCTAAATAAACCATGCCTACGCCTTTGATGTCTTTTAATATGAGCAAAGCCTCTTTCAGGCCAGAGGTGGTGCGGCGCGGTAAATCGATCTGACCTGGATCTCCTGTAATCATAAACTTAGCATGTTTGCCCATACGGGTGAGAAACATCTTCATTTGTGCATGGGTGGTGTTTTGCGCCTCATCCAAAATCACAAAAGCATTGTCGAGAGTACGCCCACGCATAAAAGCCATGGGGGCGATTTGAATCACACCGTTCTCGATATGCGCCGCAAGTTTTTCCGCGGGAATCATATCGCGCAAAGCGTCGTAAAGTGGTTGCATGTAAGGATCCAGCTTTTCCTTTAAATCCCCTGGAAGGAATCCAAGATTCTCCCCGGCCTCCACGGCAGGACGGGTCAGTATAATGCGCTTTACTTGCTTTTCTTTTAGGGCTTTAACGGCCAAAGCTACCCCAGTATACGTCTTGCCTGTTCCGGCGGGCCCAATGGCAAAAACCAAGTCGTTTTTGCTCATTTGCGAAACAATTTTCTTTTGGTTTAGGGTCTGGGCCTTGATATGGCGCCCATTGACTCCATGCACCAGCACCCGGTCGGCCGCAGTGTCCAGATCGAACTTAGCGCCTTTTTCGCTTGTTAAAATACGCTCTATAAGATTTTCATCAATGCTGTTGTATTTGACGAACTGCTCCAGTAAGGTGGTCATCTGCTGGTCAAAGGTCTCCAGGATTTCTTCATCACCATAGGCCGCTATTCGATTGCCTCGCGCGACGATTTTAAGTTTGGGATAATACTTTTTGATTAGATCAATGTGTGCATTTTGATGCCCAAAAAAATCGCGGGCACTGACGTCGGTGAGTTCCAGAATAATTTCGTTCAAAAGCGGTCCTTTTTATGAGGGGTTAATGTTCTTGTAAATATAGTTTTTCTCTTGAAAAAAGTCCCTTACTTTTGTTGTGGTTGTCACAAAAAATATCAACAATTCATGGCCTTGCCCATCATTACTTTAACCACAGACTTTGGTGAAAAAGACCCCTATGTAGGAGCGGTTAAAGGGGCCATGTACAGTGCCTTAGCAGGGGTGCATATTGTTGATATCTCTCATGGCATTTCACCGTTTCATATCGTAGAGGCGGCTTATGTGATTCAAAACGCATACAGCAGCTTTCCCAAGGGAAGTATTCATATCATCGGCGTTGATGGAGAGCTTACTCCAGAGAATCGTCACATTGCCGTAAAACTTGACGGGCATTATTTTATTTGCGCCAACAATGGCATTTTGGCCTTACTCTCGAGCAGTATTCGTCCGGAAAAAGTAGTCGAGATCAATATACATGAGCATATGGAAAGTAATTTTCCAGTATTGGATGTTTTTGTGGCCGCTGCCTGTCATATCGCCCGAGGAGGAACCTTAGAGGTGATTGGCAAACCCACGAAGGATCTCAAGGAACTCAAAGGCATACAGCCCGTGGTCAATCTCGAGCGCAATCAAATCATCGGTACGGTGATTTATATTGATAATTACGGGAATGTGGTGATTAATATTCAACGTGCCCTTTATCAAGAGGTGGCCAAAGGACGCCAGCCTGTGATTGCTGTACGTAAATTCCGCATAAAAAATATTTACGAGCGTTATAGTGATGCCATTAATTTTGAGGTGCCCAAAGACCGTCGCGAAGAGGCCGGTAAAGAACTTGCCGTTTGGAACTCTTCAGGATTTTTAGAATTAGCCATTTATAAGAGTAATCCAACCTCAGTGGGGAGCGCTTCTACTCTATTTGGCTTAGAATATCGCGATTCGATTACGGTTAGTTTTTAATCCATGTTTGCAATACTCAAACAAACCTTCAGTAGTTTTTTCGCTCAAGCAGCGGCCTTACTGCTTATGGGGCTTTTTGTCCTGGGTTTTGGCGCTTACTTTTGGGTCCTACCCGGAGATCATAACCTATTTGATGCTGGATTTGGCGATTTAACCCCAGTTTTTAAGGTGTTGCCTTGGGGCGTGCTTTTGATTGTTTCAGCCCTAAGCATGCGTTTATTTAGCCCAGAGCGGCACAATGGGACTCTAGCCCTGCTGCTCACTCGCCCGTTGTCTTTGTGGTCGATAGTTCTAGGAAAATACTTTGGCGGCTTAGGGGTGTTGCTCCTGC
>CALJFV010000248.1 GCA_938074515.1 uncultured Flavobacteriaceae bacterium | reverse complement strand
TTCCACAGTCACCGACTTGGCAAGATTTCTCGGCTGATCGACATTGCGGCCGAGCATTACGGCAATATGATAAGATAGGAGTTGAAGCGGAATAGTTGTTACCAACGGAGAGGATACTTCTGTGGTTTTTGGGACCTCGATAATTGAATCTGCCAAGGCTTTAATTACCGTATCCCCTTCTGTAACCACGGCGATAATACGTCCTTTACGGGCTTTAATTTCTTCAATATTACTCACTACTTTGTCGTAGTGATTGCTGTTAACGGCCACAACCACTACGGGCATTTGCACATCGATTAGAGCAATAGGACCGTGCTTCATCTCTGCAGCTGGATAGCCTTCTGCGTGGATATATGATATTTCTTTAAGTTTTAAGGCGCCTTCTAAAGCCACAGGGAAATTCACCCCACGCCCGAGGTAGAGCGCATTTTGTGCCATCACCATGTTGCGCGCAATCTCTTTAATTACGCCATCACTCTCTAGGGCCTGAGCAACTAACTCTGGAATCTGCTCCAATTCATAGAGGTGCTGACGATATACCGACTCGGAAATCGAGCCTTTTTCCTTAGCCAATTTCAAAGCCATTAAGGTCAGTATGGTGATTTGAGTCGTGAACGCTTTAGTCGACGCAACGCCAATCTCTGGACCCGCATGAGTATAACTTCCTGCATGCGTTTCGCGAGCAATAGAAGAACCTGCCACATTACAAACACCGTAAACCAATGCTCCTTGGCTTTTGGCGAGTTTAATTGCCGCTAAAGTATCGGCCGTTTCACCACTTTGAGAGATGGCGATGACCACGTCTTTTTTAGTAATGATCGGGTTGCGGTATCTGAATTCTGAGGCGTATTCGACCTCAACGGGAATTCGTGCCCATTCTTCAAAAATATATTCGGCTACAAGACCCGCGTGCCAGGAGGTTCCACAGGCCACAATAATAATACGGTCAGCTTGGATAAAGCGCGAAAGATAATTGTCTAAACCACTTAGTTTTATAAGCCCCTCAGAAGGCAACAAACGCCCGCGAAAGGTATCCAAAATCGCTCGAGGTTGCTCGTAAATTTCTTTAAGCATAAAGTGGTCATAACCCCCTTTTTCAATTTGCTCAACACTGAGGCTCAATTCCTGTATGGCAGAATCTAAGCGGACATCCTCTTTTAGGTCACGAACACGAACTTCACGTCCGAGACGCAGAACCGCCATTTCATGATCCTCAAGATAAATGGCCTGATTGGTAAACTCAATAAAAGGCGTCGCATCACTAGCAATGTAAAACTCTTTTTCACCCACGCCAATGGCCAAAGGGCTGCCCAACTTAGCCACAACAATCTCGTTAGGCTTGGACTGATCAAATACCGCAATGGCATAGGCGCCCTCAACCTCTTTTAAAGCTAACTGAACGGCTTTACCCAATTTTACATTATTGGTCTTTTTGACCTCCTCAATCAGATTGACTAACACTTCGGTGTCCGTATCGCTATGGAAGACATAGCCGCGTTGCTTAAGTACTGTTTTTAGAGAAGCGTAGTTCTCAATAATGCCATTGTGCACTAAAATAAGATCTCCACTGTTTGAGGTATGCGGGTGAGAGTTGACATCATTGGGCACCCCATGGGTCGCCCATCGCGTATGGCCAATACCAACTTGTGCTTGAGGTACTCCTTGGGCAGCGAATTTCTCAGCCAATGAATTGACCTTGCCTTTGGTTTTGCACAAATGGGTCTGAGAACCGTCGTACAATGCAATCCCTGCACTATCGTAGCCACGATATTCCAAACGTTTAAGCCCGTTTAAAACAATGGGATAAGCTTCTTTTGAACCGATATATCCAACAATACCACACATAAGCTTTAAAAATACTAATTAATTGCGTCAGGCTACAACCTACTACACATTACATTGAATCATTTTTTTAGGTAGTTCTGAATGTCCCTTAGATCAAAAAATTACTCGGGTTTGGTGTAATATAATTCCAAACGCAGTCGCTTTTCCGGATCAGAAGCTAAATTACCGTGCAACGCTGTCCCTTGGGGGGCTACGATCGCCCCTCCAGGAATTCGGTCAAATCCTTCTTCTAACAGAGAGGTTTGCATGTCAAAAAAGCCTACATAAGATACATTTTGAGAAACTACCAAACCTAAAGACACATTCGTTGAATCTCGGTTAATGAGATTACTCACATGCGCTGTCAGTTTAATTTTATAATATTCTCCACGATCGTCAGTGCCGCGCACCAATCTTCCTAGGTGATTGGTTATCGCATCTATCGGAGGAAGATTTGAAGTCAAATCGATTGAATAATCCGCTAAGATTGTACTGTTTTTGGTGTCAAAAACCATGAGGCGTTCTGGTTCCTGGCTCGGACCACTGATTTTTTCTTGGTCCACGTAAAAAATCAAATTGGCTTCGTTTATGAGCCAGCCCTCCTGGCGCAACTCCTCCAAATCATCGATGCCATTTTGATTGTCATCACTGCCAAATAATTCAATAATTGTAGCGATGCCATCATTCCCGTCAACGTACAAGGTCTCTGCCCCCTGAATGGAATCTCCAGACTCTATGGCCTGAATGACCTCCAATGGCCACTGATGATCAAAAACATTGACCTTAATGGCAGAAAAATTTAAATCATATGAAAATACGTCTCGAATAATCTCACCATCGTCATTGGTGGACTGATTCCCGGAGTCATCAAAGGTCGTGGTCTCCGCTGAATAATAAAGCGTTATTTTTCCTTCTGTCGGATCAAAAATAGCCTGATGTCCTTGTCCATCAACTGGCTCCGCCTTAAAGTATATGCCCCGGAAGTAATCTTTAAAATTATTGTTATTGAGTAAGACCTCTTGGTTTTGTTGGTCCCAAATTTTTTCTTGGAAATACGCTAAAGGTAACTCCAAGTTAATCCCAGGATTAAACGTCAAGGTATCCAAGTCTTCAATAATGAATTCATCAGCTTGGTCACTCGCTACAAATTCAGGAATTTCTACAAGCAATGTTCCTAATTGATCTTGAAAGGTTTGCCGTTGATTTGAAAAATATTGCTGGGGGTCCGCAAAACCGGTCGCTGGATCAAAATCACGCAAAAAGTAATTTGATTCGTATATCGAAAGTTTAATCGGATCGCTGCCAAAGATAGAGTCTAAATCATATACAGGATTGCCCTCATCATCCGTATCTGAAGTACTGTAATATGGTAGGGTCAAAATAACTTTTTCCAAAACAGGATTAAGGGAGTCCACAGAAAATGCAGGGTTGTTGGCCGATAAAACCACTTGAGTTAAAAAGTCTGCAGAATGAGGACCAAATAAGGGGTCGTTATAATATCCAAGCTTGTAGCTCAATTGATTGTTAGACTGCACCGGCCCAACAAATCGGCTATACGCACGAACAGAAAAAACCGTATCGGGCGTACTAAAGTTTTGATCGATTAAATCAGTATCGAGATTGGTAAAACTCTCATCGCATGAGGCAAAACCAAGAATCACTAATAAAACCCAAATGAAATGAGGAATACGCTGTGTCACATTCATAAATTTAAAGAGCCTACGCTCCAAGGACTTTTGATTTGTAAAAATCGATATAAGCCTGAGAAAATTCATCTTTATTGTGAAAGTTTAACACAGGGCATGTTGCTTTTTTGAGATAAGCTGATAATTCATCAGACAAGTCCGCAGAACCCTCTATAATTGCATCAGAGTGATCAATGGCGGTTTTCATGATATTCAAATAGCTCGGAGAATCGAGGTGTTCGTAATGTTCTGCATCAATTCCATCAAAACTTATTTTCTTAGAGAGGTCTTGACATAATGTACCCTCAAAACCTTGGCTATAGAGTGACGTCACAATTTTACAACCATCAAACAAAGGCTCATTTTGGTAATACGTTCTTAAATAAAGAGGCAGTAAGGAAGCCAACCAGCCGTGAACGTGAATGATATCAGGCCCCCAATTGAGTTTCTTTACCGTTTCTACCACTCCTTTAGCAAAAAATAAGGCGCGCTCGTCATTATCATCAAAAAGCACCCCATCTTCATCACCAAAGGTCGCTTTTCGCTTGAAATAATCCTCATTGTCAATGAAATAAACCTGCATGCGCTCTTTTGGAATAGAGGCTACTTTGATGATTAGTGGCATATCCATGTCATTAATCACCAAATTCATTCCCGACAGACGAATCACTTCGTGTAGTTGGTGACGACGCTCATTGATATTGCCATAACGCGGCATAAAAATTCGGATCTGGCCATTTTGGTTATTCACCGCTCTTGGGGCCTCAAACGACATCGAAGAAATCTCAGTCTCGGGGAGGTAAGGAACCACCTCGGAAGACACATACAAGACTCTTTTATCTTTCATAAAACATTAAAAATTTTCCGTAACTGCTGTGAGGATGCAAAATTACGAAAATTTATGCAGATTGCCGTGAATATCTTAATTTTGCTCGATTTCCGCGCAATGATAACACTCCATACTAAGGAAGACTTAAGAACCCTTTTAGAGCCCCAAAAGCAAAACCAAAAACGCATTGGATTTGTTCCAACTATGGGGGCTTTGCACCAAGGTCACCTTACCTTGGTTTCGCGTGCTCTTGAGGAATGTGATTTTGTCGTGGTCAGTATTTTTGTTAACCCTACTCAGTTCAATAATCCTGAAGACCTTGCAAAATACCCAAGGCATTTAGATAACGACCTTAAAACACTGAGCAGTCTCAACAGCAGTATTCTTGTATTTGCCCCCTCAGCTGAGCATCTATATGGCGCGCAAGTCAGTGCACGTCGGTATGATTTCGGAGCGCTAGGACAACATATGGAAGGGCGGCATCGACCAGGACATTTTGATGGAGTGGCCACGGTAGTTTCATTACTTTTTGATGCCGTAACCCCTGACCGCGCGTATTTTGGAGAAAAGGATTACCAACAACTCCGTATTTTAGAAACTCTTGTACAAATCGAACAGCGAGAGACGGTCATTGTGCCCTGCGCTATAGCAAGAAATAGTGAAGGACTTGCCCTAAGCTCACGCAATCAGCGCCTCAGCGATACAGAACTGCAGCAAGCATTACTTTTGCCACGCGTTCTTAACGATGCCTTTGTGAGCTTTGGCAAAAATTCTATTTTGGCCATAAAAAACCAAGTTAAAGCCGCATTTGACCAAGCTCCTGAGTTTGACCTAGAGTATTTTGAAATCGCCGATGTTGATTCACTTGTTCCAACCTTAACCAAAGACCCAAAGAAAAAGTATCGAGCATTTGTTGCCGCGCATATTGGAGGCATCCGTCTCATCGATAATCTTGAACTAAATTAATACCTTTGGCCCCATGTTGATTCATGTTGTAAAATCTAAAATTCATCGCGTTAAAGTAACCGGTGCAGATCTTAATTATATTGGAAGCATTACCATAGATGAAGATCTAATGGATGCTGCGAATATTGTTCCCGGAGAAAAAATTCAAGTGGTAAACAACACCAACGGAAATCGACTCGAAACCTACGTGATCCCAGGACCCCGAAACAGCGGAGAAATAACGTTAAATGGCGCGGCTGCTCGTTTGGTTTCAGTGGGTGATGTTTTGATCCTAATGACCTATGCGATGATGAGTCCAGAGGAGGCCAAAACATTCTCTCCTGCCATTGTATTTCCGGACGAATCGACAAATTTGCTTCGCTAGGCCCTTAAAAATTTCTCCTGATTGAAGTCAAAAACTCTGAAATTCTTAAAAATTGTAATCCCAGTATTTCTGGGAATCTTACTGGTTTGGTACTTCTATCAAAAATTTTCTGCGGAGCAATTAAGCGAGATGAAACGTCACTTTAGAGAGGCAAACTACGCTTATTTATTGCTTTCCGTTTTGCTTTCACTAACCAGCCATATCCTGCGCACACATCGCTGGCATTTACTGCTCAACCCCCTTGGACATCGACCAAAATGGTACAACAGTTTTTTTGCCGTTTGTGTGGCCTATTTTATGAACCTATTCATCCCCAAGAGTGGGGAAGTTTCACGAGCGGTAACTTTAAATCAATATGAAAAAGTACCTATGGAGCATGGCCTGGGCACAATCATCACGGAGCGCTTGATTGATTTGATTTTTTTAGCCCTATTTTTTAGCCTGGCCATCGCCATGAACTACGCGGTACTCATCGCTTATATAAGCGACGTGATTCCTCTATCAAAACTACTTTGGACGTTTCTGATCTTGGGCGCATTAATATCCCTATTTTTCCTTTGGATCAAAAGATCCAATCACGCTATCGCCCTGCGCTTGCGCCAATTTACGGCGGGTTTAATTCAAGGGATGCTGAGCATTAAAAAAGTCTCTCTGCCCCTAGTTTTTATCTTAGAGAGCTTGTTGATTTGGGGGCTCTATGTGGCTTCTTTTTACGCTGCCACTTTTGCCCTTGCAGACACCACAGGAATCGGCTGGGAAGTAATTATGATCACCTTCGTAGTGGGAAGTTTTACCTTTGCCTTCACTAACAGCGGAATTGGGTACTATCCTCTGGCAGTCGCTGGAGTTATGGGTCTTTTTGGCATTGCATTGCCCTTAGGAAATGCCTTTGGCTGGCTCATTTGGACAGCGAATATTGCTTCAATAATCTTTTTTGGACTCATCGCCTTGATAGGGCTCCCTCTTGTGAATAAAAAGTAAGAAATCCCTAATGGCTAATCCCTCAGGGGGTGGCATTATTTTACTATCTTTCTCATTGAAAATTTCTACCCATGAGAAGCCATTTTCTTCTGTTTTTTACCTTAATCCTTTGCGCCCAGAGCTGGGGCCAGTCTAAAGTGGTATACGAAGAATTCTCCTCGTACAAACTTGGAGAAACACGACGTCTAAAAATCCAGCTTCCTAGGGATTACGACACGAATACCGAAAAATCTTATCCTATTGTTATTGTCTTGGACGCGAATTATCTATTCGAGCCCGTAGCAGGAAATGTTGATTATTTTGGGTATTGGGAAGATATGCCCGAGGCTTTGGTCGTGGGGATTATGCAAGGGGAAAGTCGTTATGACGACTGTTTTTACGACGACACAAACTTTATGCCCGCAGATCGAGGCGCTGATTTTTTTGAGTTTATCGGCATGGAACTGGTCCCATTTATCGACGCTAATTTCAGAACTGCCAAATTCATCATTGCTGTAGGCCATGACATTACCGCGAGTTATATCAACTATTATTTATTTAAAGACCCGCCTTTATTTAATGGTTACATCGCCTTGAGCCCTGACCTGGCTCCCATGATGGATGACCGCCTACCAAAACGCATCCCCAATATTCCACAAAAGCTTTTTTACTACCTGGCTACAGGCACTGATGACATCCAAGATCTGCAATTGGTGGCCCAAGAACTCAACACATCGCTCAGCGCATTAAAATCAGAACAATTTAATTACTATTTTGACAATTTTGAAGGGGCCACACATTATTCACTGGTGGCTCGGGCTATTCCCTCAGCACTAGAAAAAATATTTTCAATATATCGGCCGATATCCAAGCAAGAATTTAACGATGTACTGCTGAAACTCGAAACTCCTGTGCATCTTTATCTTTTGGATAAATATCAAACGATAGCTAATCTTTTTGGCATCAACAACCCCATCAGAATTAATGATTTTTTGGCCTCAGCCTCGGCCTGTGAAAAACTCAAGCAATGGGAGTCGCTACGAGAAATTGCCACACTAGCCACACGTCAATATCCCGATTTAATTTTAGGTGATTATTACATGGGGCGCTATTATGAAGAAATCGGTGACCCTAAGCGGGCCATGCGGACTTTCCAAGGTGGATTTGACAAGGAAGAGGTAGATTTTATCACTGTAGATTTGATGCTGGACAAGGCCGATCAAATTAAATATGATTTTGGATACTGATGGCAAAAACAAAATCAAGTTTTTTTTGTCAGAATTGCGGAAGCTCCTTTGCTAAATGGCAGGGACAGTGCAATTCCTGTAAATCCTGGAACACCATCGCCGAAGAAGTCATCAGCAGTCAAGTGCCTGCGGCTTGGGAACAAGCTACAGGAACCTTAGGAAGGGTGGCACAACCTCAGCCCATAGAAACCATTGCCACCAGTGATACCCCGCGTAAATCAACTCATGATACAGAGCTTGATCGGGTTCTTGGCGGAGGCTTGGTTCCTGGATCTCTGACCTTACTTGGAGGAGAACCAGGGATTGGAAAAAGTACACTCATGCTACAAGTCGGTTTGCGATGGCCGTATAAAACCCTCTACGTTTCTGGAGAGGAAAGTGCTCAGCAAATCAAAATGCGCGCTGATCGTTTGGGTAAAAATCATGGTCAGTGTTTGATCTTAACAGAAACCCAAACACAAAACATATTGCACCACGCTGTGGAACAACAGCCTGAGGTTGTGATCATTGATTCCATACAGACTTTGCAATCCAATGAAATAGACAGCGGCTCAGGCAGTATTTCTCAAATACGCACAGCGACAGCAGAACTCATAAAATATGCTAAATCAACACAGACTCCAGTCGTCCTAATTGGGCATATTACTAAAGATGGACATATCGCAGGGCCAAAGATTTTGGAACATATGGTGGACACGGTATTGCAGTTTGAAGGGGACCGACACCATGTTTATCGTATTTTGCGTGCCCACAAGAACAGGTTTGGCAGCACCAATGAATTAGGCATTTACGAGATGCTTAGTGCCGGTTTGCGCGCCGTAACTAATCCATCCGAGCTGCTCATTTCTAAATCTGATGAGCCGCTCAGTGGGACAGCCATAGCCGCGACTCTAGAAGGCATGCGCCCACTGATGATTGAGATTCAAGCGCTCGTGAGTAGTGCGGTTTATGGTACGCCACAGCGCTCTGCAACTGGTTACAATCTGAAACGCCTTAACATGATCCTCGCGGTGCTCGAAAAACGAGTCGGCTTTAAACTCGGTACAAAGGATGTGTTTTTAAACATTACAGGAGGGATTCAAGTTGACGACCCTGCACTCGACCTTGCCGTGGTTGCGGCGGTGCTCTCTTCGAATAATGATATGCCTTTAATGCGCAGTTGCTGTTTTGCCGGGGAAATAGGGCTCGCCGGAGAGGTTCGTCCTATAAGTCGTTTGGATCAACGCCTTTCAGAAGCAGAAAAGCTCGGTTTTACTCAAATTATCGTCGCCAAAAACAGTAAAATTCCAAAGAATTCCCGAATCAATGTGATTCAGGTCGGTAAAGTACATGATTTAGTACAACATCTATTTGTCTAGTCCTTAACTTTTTCCGACCACCACGCCACGGGCAGTACAACTGATAAAAATCAGCAATACCCAGGCATTCTTCACAAGGCCAGCTCGACCATATGCGGACAGTGGTCACTGTGCTTGGCTTGAGGCAAAATCAGAGCCCGTTTAATTTGCGCGCGCAGTGGCTCGCTGACCATATTGTAATCAATACGCCAACCCTTATTATTGGCCCGTGCATTAGCGCGATAACTCCACCAGGTATATTGTCCTGGCTCCTTATTCAAGTGTCGGAAACTATCAACAAAACCAGATTGAACAAAGTCCTCTAGCCATGCACGTTCTCTCGGCAGAAATCCAGAGACTTTTGCATTGCGTATCGGATCGTGAATATCGATAGGGTGATGACAAATATTGTAATCTCCACAAATCACAAGTTTAGGAAACTGCTGTTTTAATGTGGTCACATAGGCCAAAAAGTCGTCCATATATTGGAACTTAAAATCCAATCGATCGTCATTTGTACCGCTAGGCAGGTACAAACTCATAATGGAAACCCCCGGATAATCGATACGTAAATTGCGTCCTTCTGCATCCATATAATCAATACCGGTACCATACGCAACATGATCGGGCTTAATTTTACAGAAAATCGCAACCCCACTATACCCTTTTTTTTGAGCACTAAACCAATAGTGATAAGGATAACCTGCCTGCTCAATCAAGTCAAGATCAACCTGATCCTTCATGGCCTTGGTTTCTTGAATACAAAACACATCAGGATTTGCCTGCTGCAACCATTCGAGCAAACCCTTGTTCATCGCGGCCCGGATTCCATTTACGTTATAGGAGATTATTTTCAAAACATTTGATTTTTAGTGTAATTCTTCGCTGTGCACTAAATTAAATAAGCCCGTATATTTACCCTAATAACCCGCAACGCAATTTTCAAAAAACAATCAACAAAATAATTCGAGGCGGATTCAGTTTATCCAATGAGACTTGTCCTGTTTTTATGGCTTTGACAGCAAAGTTACTTCGCTCGACCTATTTGCTGATCGCACTTTGGATGTGTTCAGCCTCCATGGTTATGGCGCAAGATCAAATATCCTGGACAGGACGCAGTAAAACCGTTAAGGTTGCCGATACCATAATCTTTGATTCAATTTCGATCAACCCCAAGCAATTTAGGCTTTTACGCCTTGATTATACGCCCATTGACAGCAGTCTTTACCAAAGTCAATTCTCAAAAGCCCAACTCATACTTGACTCTTTAATTATCCAAAATAATGACTCAATTATAATAAACTACTTGCGCTACCCTAATTATTTGACCAAAACTTACAGCGCACTAAATCCAGAACTCATTCTTCCTGCCCAAGATCAAATAGGTAAAATTTACCGCTTAGAAGAAAATAATTTTAAAAAAGAAAAAAATCCTTTTTCTGGAATCAATGCGCAGGGCAGTATTGTGCGCGGACTAACCGTGGGCAATAACCAAAACGCAGTGGTCAACAGTCAGCTCGACTTGCAAATCACTGGAGCCTTGAGCGACAAGGTCCAGATAACGGCCTCATTGCAAGACAGTAATTTGCCAGGAGAAAATGGAGGGTATACGCAGAGTCTCGAGGAGTTTGATCAATTATTTATCGCTTTAGAGGCGGACCGATGGCAATTGCGTGCCGGTGATGTTGATCTCATTAATCGCAGAACTTTCTTCGGACAATTCACCAAAAAAATTCAAGGGATGCATGCGGCATGGCAAATAGATCATGAAGATGGAAGTCAGACCAATATGTTTGCTGACGCGGGATTAGTTCGCGGAGTTTTTAAACGCAGTATCATTCAAGGACAAGAAGGAAATCAAGGGCCTTATAAATTATTAGGCGCAAACGGGGAGGCCCTAATTCTAATGATTTCAGGAAGTGAACGGATTTATGTCAATGGGGTATTATTAGAGCGGGGAGAAAATGCGGACTATGTGATTGATTACAATGCGGGTGAAGTGCGCTTTAACCCCACCTACCCCATAAACAGCAATATGCGGATTACGGCTGA
>CALJFV010000247.1 GCA_938074515.1 uncultured Flavobacteriaceae bacterium | reverse complement strand
CAAATCACCATTACCCCCCTGCAAATCAACAACTAGCTCGCTTAAATCAAAATCAGCAAAACCATCATTGTCCAAATCGCAAACCACAAAAGGGTCTATAGGACCGGGAGTTGGGGGTGGAATTAGGAATATTGTAAAATTCTCGGCTGTATCGAAGCAAGTCGGATCTTGACGGTTTTCTAAACGCACAAAAATCTGTTCACTCGGACCGGTTACTGTGTAAGGGGTCGGTAAGGCGTTTTGACTCAAATCTGCATCGAGTTGACTGCTATGGTACGTAATGAAGTAGTCTCCTAACGGCTGTCCATCAAGGACTTGAGTGTTAAAGGTTACCGCCAAATCAATAGGCTCATCGCCACTACCGTCTAAATCACATAAATTATAATCTTCAACATCGCCAGAAAGGGCTTGAGTATAAGTGATCTCGAAAGTTGCTTCTACAAAACAATCCCCTAGAATGTCATCCAATCGGATGGTAATAGTTTCTGAAATCCCTGTAATGGTATAAGCCCCCGGAAATAGAATTTGAGAGCCCAACACATCGTAATAAGTAATCACAATATCTGCTGGATCTTGGGTTCCAAGGACAATAGATTCATTAACCGTTAAGTCAAAAATACCAGGAATAGTAACATCTGAAGAACATTGGGCTAAATCTACAGGAGGTGCTGCAATAATTGGTGGTGAAGTAATATTGATAATGAAATTTTGATTGGTATCAGTACAATCTGGGTCAATTGTACTGGTGAAACGCACAAATATATTTTCAAAAGGCGCGGATGCATTGTAGGGAGAACTCAAAGGGTTGTTCCCTGAATTAGCCTCAGCCTGAGAATTATGATAAGTGATCGTAAAGTCACCTGCAGGCTGGCCATTAAGAACCTGAGCATCAAACTCGGCAACTAAATTTATTGGCTCACTGCCATTGCCATCGTTATCACAAACCACAAAATTATCAACTGGACCTGCAATTACTGTAGTGTAAATAATTTCAAAGGTCTCCTCGGCGAAACACAATCCAGTGAGCTCCTCAAGACGTATGGTTATCGTCTCCGAAGTCCCCGTTATGGTATGGGCTGTAGGGTCAGCAATTGGATTCCCTGCTCCATCGGCATAAAAAACATTGAGCTCTGCAGGGTCCTGACTTCCAATAGCCAAAGGTTCGTTTACGGTTAAATCAAAAACCCCAAGGGTAAGTCCATTATTGTTACAAACATAAAGATCATCTGGAGCTGTCTCAATAACCGGTTGTGGCAAAAATATAGCCTCAAAAAAGAAAATTTCTGGGGTATTATTGACTTGAGAGAGACTAATATCATCTATGACCAAGTCGTTTCCGCAGCCTCCTGGAGCGTTGTTGATTAAGACCAGTTGTATGTTTGTATTTGTTCCTGTATTGAACGAGATGAAATACTCCTGCCAATCCGGGTCAGGACCATTAGGTATATTGCCAGTTACCGTTTCTTGAATAATTCCCCCGGCCATATTTTCAATACGAAAGCGCACGTTAGAAGGCACACTATTCCCCCCACAAATACCACTATCAGTATCATAAACCGTAGCGATCCAAGCGCTGAACGAATAATCGGTATTGGGATCCAAAGCAATCGTTCGGCGATAAAATTCCCCCACTTGAATGTCAGCATTTACAAAAAGCATGCGTCCATTTGTGTCCCCAATAGTATGGTCCATCATATTCTGATGCCATCCTCCGTTTAAACCATTTGAGGTATTGGTCACGACGTACTCTCCGTCTTCAAAGGATCCGGTGGTGTAGCAGGTGTAGGTCGTACTGGCCCCATTTAGATTACATGAAATTCCGGTCCCTGTGTTGAATGTTTCCTGAAATTCTAATGCCGCAGTCAAAGTAACTTCACAGCGATAACTTCCAGAAACCGTTACATCAAGCGTCGGATTCGTTTCAGCAGGTACAAATGCCACATAGTTTCCAGAGCCTGCCGGAGATTCATAGGTCCAATCGTAAGCAACAGCCCCTGTGGTTGTCGCGTCAAAAGTAATAATGTCCCCGTCACAAGCAGTATCGTTGGCCAAGATGGAACAGTCAGTGCTCCCCGCACCTTGCTGGCCTGCATTGGTTTGTTCGAGCTTAATGAATCCAGGAGATTGGTTGAAGTTAGTAATCACAAGGACATAAATTTCCCCTGATTGTGCGCCATTAATACTAAATGATTCAACCGGCGCTGCAGAATAACTACACGCCACTTCATTCTGGGCCTGAAGCTGAGAGTAATCGCATAAATCACTACCCTGGGCAAACGGACCCCAAGCGATAAAATCGACATCAAGCCCGGTTCCAGTCGGGTTTCCATTTACATCAAAACTAGTATTCTGGGTAATGGTAAAATTTAAATTTCCTGGCTCGTCAATTTGTAAAAAGAACCAGGCCGGGTAAGGTTCCAATCCCAAACAACCATAATCTGGGCCAACTTCGGCACTAGCGACACAATCAGGGTCTTGATTGTTACAATTGGCAAAAATTAGGGCTTGGTTTCCGGCACAAAAAGGCTCTATACTCGAACAGGTTCCTCCTTGGCCAAAAGCCTGGAATAGAGGAAATAAAAGAAGAAATAAAACCGTGTATAAACGACTTGGGGTAAATATTCTCATAATAGGACGTCTATTAAGCGCGAAAAGTAAGGAAATTTTTACGATTTATGCCATTTTCAGGCATCTAAGCGGTCTATTTTAACGTAATTAATACTCGTTTTTAATCTCCATATAATTGTTAAATATTTGACTTGTGTTGTTGGGGCCGAATTTACAGGGAATCACTATTTTTGACCCAGAAAAAATTGCACCACACCCATGTCCTATACCATCACGCCAAAACCGACTACAAACGAGAAGATTTACAAGTTTGAGGCCAATGCTTTTTTAGTTCAAGGGACTTCTTATGAGTTCGGCAACATTGATGAGGCCAAACCCTCCCCATTGGCACAAGAACTTTTTCACCTGCCGTTTGTCAAAACGATTTTTTTGGCACAAAATTTTATTGCAATAGAAAAATATGACATTATTGCTTGGGATATGGTCTTAGAACAGCTTTCTTTGGCAATAGAGGATTATCTCAACAGTGGCCGTGCGTTGATCAATACCCCAAAGCCAAAACCTCAAAATATTACTGTTTACGCAGAAAGCACACCAAATCCCAATACGATGAAGTTTGTGGCCAATAG
>CALJFV010000246.1 GCA_938074515.1 uncultured Flavobacteriaceae bacterium | reverse complement strand
ACTGCTCAGCACGCTCAAAATCTTCATCCTCCTGGGCAAGTCTTGCCCGTGCCATCCAACCATCAACTGGCGACACCTTGAATAGCGCGTCAGCTTGCTGCATTGCTCGATCCGAACCACCGCCAATGATACTTGGAACTTGCAAATAATACTCGATAAGGGCCCAATGTGCAGCAACATAAGTCGGATCTACAGTAACGGCCTTTTGAAAGCTCGCTTCAATATCATCTAAATACATCAAAGCACTTAATTTATTTTTGGACAGGGCCATCATCCCCAAGGCACCGCCATATTTAAAATGACTTGCGGCATTTTGGGGCGCTAATTTTTTAAACTTTTCGTAATAGACCAAAGCAGTATCCCAAAGCTTAAGTCCACCGAATATGTCCCCACTGAGCTCGAGAGACTCAGGACTCGATTGAAAACCCTGAGGCATTTTAAGGATTTGAGCGCGTGCTTCACGAAATTTCCCTTGCTCAATCAAGGTTTTAATATCTTCTGTGTTCAACAAAACCTTTTCCACGGATTGCTGAGCCCACATAGAATTCCACGAGAGTAATGTCACGATAACAAGCATTAAACCTTTTGACATAATTAACGCTTTATAAATTTACTTTGGACTAAACCTGAATCTGTACTTACGGATACGAAATACAATCCAGAAGTATAAGCTGAAACATTAATTTCAGACTGAAGAGGGCTTTGATCTTCTAGGTAACTTACCGAATCTATGAGTTCCCCTTGAATATTATAAACATCTACAGCCCTTAAATGAATCCCTCTTGCTGAAATATTAAGGCGTTGATTTGCCGGGCTCGGCCACAAATCTAAAATTGGAAGAAAATCTGCTTGTGGCCCCGCCAAAATACAGCGCGCTGCAACTTGAGGTACCGAATTGCATCCATTGGCATTTCCCTGAATTTCCTCACTGATCTCTGGATCAAAAATTACTTGACAAACAAAATCATTATCGCATATCGAAAGACTTGTATTACGCGAAATAACCACCTGATCCAATCCTTGTGGATTCAAATTTTGAAGGGCGTCAATATCCACTAAATTTGGGTTATCCATCAAATAAACTGCCTCAGTGACTTCGATGAGTCCCTCCAAACCGTCAAGACTCAAAAGGTTGTCATTTTCATATATGTCCAAAGAACCAACCGCAGTTAAATTCCCAAAGGCCGTTAAATCCGTCATTTGTGGATTAAAGCCTAAACGAAAAATACCCTCAACCTCAGCAAGATTCTCAAAGCCCTGAAATCCTTGGATTTGATTGCACCCTACGATAACCAAATCTTGAAGCTGGGTTACCTCTTGAAAAACAGAAACATCTGTAAGTACTGGATTATTCCATAAAAACAGTGATGCAGTCAAATTATTCAATCCAGAAAAAACATTCAAGTTAATCACCTGCTCGTTGGATACAAAAATTTCCCCGACAACGGCAACTAAATTGTTCAAGCCGTCAAGGGTCGTTAAATTATTTCCAGCAATGCGCAGGCCATTGAGCTGAGTGATTTGTGATAAGGCAGTGAGATCGGTAAGACTGCTGTTGTCAAAAAAATTGAGTTGACTTATTTGAGATAATGATCCCAAACCATCAGCGGATTCAAGAGCCGTATTGTCAATAACATTGAGCAACTCAATATTTGATATTAATTCTAATCCTGCAAAATCAATTAGGTTATAATTACTGTTCAACCAGAGCTCTTGAATAAATATGAGGTTTTCGAGTCCATATAAATGCTCAATATGGGTGTTTTGAATTTTAATGAGGTAGGCGCTTTCTATTGCATTTAACCCTGATAAATTATTAATCACACCATCGACCTCATCAATGTAAAGAGGTGTAGACAAGTTGCTGCAATTTGGATAATTTATCGAAAAGTTGTCAATATCTGCTTGACTCTCTAAGACAAGGGGTTCGGTAGGGCATTGTGCATTGGCAGTCATGGTGACCACAGAAAGCACAAGCCCAATAAGAAAAGGCTTCATAACTTTTTGATTACAAGATAATGAAAATCTTAATCCAATGAACACCTAAATTAATGTTCCGGAGCATTTAAGGCGCTCCAAAGGACATCTTTCAAAGCATCAAGCCCCTGCTGTGCTACTGATGAAATAAACATGTAAGGAATCTCCCCAAAACTCTCATTGAGCACATGGGTCATTTCAACTTTGAGTTCCTCATCTAAAAGATCCGCTTTGGAAACAGCAACGATGCGTTGCTTATCCAACAACTCTGGGTTATAGCGGCGCAGCTCGTCCACTAAAATATCATATTCCTTACGCAAGTCGTCCGCATCTGCCGGAATCAAAAATAATAGAATAGAATTGCGCTCTATATGGCGCAAAAAATAATGACCCAAGCCTTTTCCTTCAGCGGCACCCTCAATAATACCAGGAATGTCTGCCATGACAAATGATTGATAATCCCGATAACCTACGATGCCTAAATTGGGTTTAAGGGTGGTGAAGGGATAGTCCGCAATTTTTGGTTTGGCTGCAGAAAGAACAGACAATAAAGTAGATTTGCCTGCATTGGGAAACCCTACCAAGCCCACATCAGCCAAAATTTTCATCTCGAGCGTCAGGTTTTTTTCTTCACCAGGAAGGCCTGTTTGCGCATAGCGCGGGGTCTGATTGGTTGCCGATTTAAAATGAGCGTTGCCCATTCCTCCTTTGCCGCCTTTGGCAGCGATGAACTTCTCTAGATCCTCTGTAATCTCTTTTAAGACCAATCCTGTTTCAGAATCCTTGATGACCGTTCCTAATGGTACTTCAACAATGATATCCTCTCCATCTGCGCCAGTACTGGTTTGCTTTCCTCCTGAGCCCCCATGACCTGCACTAAAATGGCGTTTAAACTTGAGATGAAATAAAGTCCAAAGGTTTTTATTGCCTTGAAAAATGATATGACCTCCTCGACCACCGTCACCGCCATCAGGCCCTCCTTTTGGCACGAACTTTTCACGACGCAAATGCGTACTTCCCTGCCCCCCTTTGCCCGAAGCAATGTGAACTTTTATGTAATCAACAAAATTCCCTTCGGTCATATTGGCTGTTTATAGGAGGTCAAATACTTGGGTCAAGCGCTGGGTAATTTCTTCGATAGCGCCAACTCCATTGACTCCGTGATATTTATTTTGTCCTTTGTAAAAACGTTTTAATATATCTGTTTTGCGATAGTATTCGGCAATGCGCTCGCGAATAACAGTTTCATTGGCATCATCGGCGCGACCACTTTCTTTACCACGAGACAAAAGGCGTGTGACCAGCAGTTCATCTTCAACTTCCAAGGCAACCATGGCATTAATTTGCGTCTGCTTATCGGCCATAAGGGCCTCGAGCGCCTGTGCTTGAGCTTCAGTTCTTGGGAATCCATCAAAAATAAATCCCTGAGCCTCAGGACGCGCCTCAACTTCAGCAGCAAGCATATTAATGGTCACCTCATCTGGAACAAGGTGCCCTTGATCCATATAGGATTTAGCCAGAGCCCCAAGTGGGGTTTGTTCTTTGATGTTTTTCCGAAATACGTCTCCCGTACTGATATGAACCAGGTCGAATTGTTCCTTCAGAATTTGTGCTTGTGTTCCTTTTCCTGCTCCCGGTGGTCCAAACAACACTATATTTTTCATGATATTAAATAATTGAAATAAAGGGCTAGCCCTTGATTTTATCGGGCAAAGATACCTAAAAGGGTGCTCATATAACAAGTTTTTACCAAGCGACATTTTATGGGTCATGTTTTATTCCAAAGATTGTAACTTTGTGGCATGGATCGATTTTTTTCGTCTAACTTTTCATT
>CALJFV010000245.1 GCA_938074515.1 uncultured Flavobacteriaceae bacterium | reverse complement strand
CCATGATCCGATCCAGTTGTTTTGGCGGCTTTCTTTTGAGAACGCTAAAGAATTTTTTGTGTTCGTTCTCCTTATCTTTGGCCAGTGCCGGTAATGCTTTAATGCGCTGTTCCATGAACTGTAGATTGATTACAAATCTAAACAATAATGAAGGTAAATAAAGATCTTTTTGGTCACGCTCTGGGTCAGTTCTATTTTAAAAAAGATCCGGCTAAACTTTACAGCGAAAGCAACATCAGCCATTGGGACGAATATCCTTTGACTCATCTGTTTCGTGACTTTGACCAAATGCCCGAAATTGAGCGTAATGCCATGTCTTTAGTCCATGGCAAAATCTTAGATGTGGGCTGTGGCGCTGGCAGTCATAGCCTCTATCTTCAAGACCTGGGCCACGATGTACGGTCCATAGATTGTTCCAAAGGAGCCACCCAGGTCGCACAAGCCCGTGGGGTGACACAAGTTAGAGAGGCTTCACTCATGGATTACGATGAAGAGCGCTTTGACACCATCATTATGCTGATGAATGGCACCGGAATTTTTGAATCGATCGATCGCGTTCCCACCTACCTCAATAAACTTAAAACCTTATTAAATCCAAAAGGGATGGTTTTAATTGATTCGAGTGACTTGAACTATATGTACGATACTGGCCAGGACGAATCTATCTGGGTTCCGGCAGATCGTTATTATGGCGAACTTGAGTTCAGATTGCGATATAAAAAAAATCTAAGCGAAAAATTTCCTTGGCTATTTATCGACAAGCATCTTTTTATCCATCTAGCAGAATCTAATGGCTGGTCGATTGAAATTGTATTTGAAGGTGCTCATTACGACTACCTCGCCAAGCTAATGCCTCAACAATAGATCACTTACGATCAAGCACCTCATCAAGAAAATCATCCCCAAAGGGTTAATTCTTCAAATGTCCACCCTTAATGAGTTGGCGCATTTTTTTCTTGAACAAGGTCTCGGACCATTCATTTTTTATTTGATCTAAGGCCAAAGCAATTGAATCACTTTTTTCAATTATTTTTTGACCTGCTTGTGTTTTAAAAAATTGATCTACCACTTTCTCATCTTTGGACCCTAGTCCTTGCTGCATTGCATATTTCTGACCTGCATCGCTGGCATAAAAATTACTCAGAGAACGTACCTCTTCTCGACTTAAAAACTGACGATAGGCAAAAGCGCCTTGGGCCAAATATTCATTTACTTGTTCGGCTTCGTCATTCTGCAGCTCTTGCCATACTTCAGGCTCAATTTTTTTGTTAGCAAAATTCCGCTGAAGCTTGGGAAATACCTCATGAAAGCTGACACTGGCCGTAACCTCATCACCTTTCAAGGCCATCATTTCCATAATTTCACGATGAAAATCGTCCGTTTGTCCCCATAGGATCCCCTGAGAAATCATAAATATTATTAAAATAAAAGCGCGCATTTTTCTAATCATTGCAATTAAACTAAGTTTGCCTAAGTTACCAAAAAATCAAACAATGCGCTATTTCGGGTCATTATCCCTCTTTATTATGTTTGTTATATTGATTCACAGCTGCAGTAGTGATGAATCAAACACACCAATCGACCCGAACATTGAAAACAATCGACCTTTAGGTACGGCTGCTGAGGATATTCTCGGACCAAGTGAATTCAGTTCCCTAACCATAGAATTGGTTTACACGAATTCTTTTCGCCCTGAACCTTCGAGTATTCTTGGATTTAAAAACTTTGTTTTGAGCCTGGCCAATAAACCAGGAGGAGTTCAATTTGTAGAACGTGTCATTCCAAATCAACCAGGCGCGCCTTTTTCCATTGAGGAGATTCGGGCCATCGAGGAGACTCATCGAACAATTTACACTCAAGGAAGTAACCTTGGGGTGTACCTATTTTTCTCAAATGGGGCCTCTGAAAATGATACAAATAATTCGGTGACTTTAGGCACAGCCTATCGAAATACGTCGATTGTGATCTATCAGAAGACTTTAGAATTCATTACCCAAACAGATCCGGATGTTTTACCCATTCTGGAACAAACTACGCTCAATCACGAGATGGGCCACCTCATGGGGCTCGTCAACATACAGAACGATGATATTCATCAAGTTCATGAAGACCCAAACAGCGAAAAACACTGTTTGCATGAAGACTGTTTGATGTATTACGATGCGACGAATGTCGGACGTCAAATGCTAAACCGATGGACACAGTTGCGCGCAGTACCTCAGCTCGAGATCCAATGCTTGCAGGACCTACAGGCCAAAGGAGCCCTCTGATTCGTAGACCTTTTCTCCATCAATAAAGGTTTTTAACACCTTAATTTCGGAAAGTTCCTCAGCAGGACAAGTCAAAGGATTTTGATCTAAAAGAATAAAATCTGCATCCTTCCCTGGTTTAATACTTCCTCTTTGATCTTCGCTAAAATTCGCGTAAGCAGCCCAAAGGGTCATTCCCTTAAGGGCCTGTTCGCGAGTGATTGCTTCATCTGGGTAAAAGCCAGATTCCGGATAACCGGATCTGTCTCTGCGATAAACCGCTGAAGATAAGGTGAACATTGGATTGACGAATTCGACAGGAAAATCAGTACCCAGGGCAAGCATACCCGCCTGAGTGAGTAACGAATTATAAGCATAAGCTCCCTTCATGCGATCTGAACCCAGTCGCTCATGAACCCAATACATATCGCTGGTCGCATGCGTGGGTTGAACTGATGGAATTATATTTTTTGAAAATACCTTGAAATAATCTGGCGGCACGACTTGAGCATGTTCTATACGCCAGCGAATATTTTCGTCCTGAGTCGCAATAAAAGGCGCCAAAGTCTTTTGATAAACCCTGAGTACCGCTACATTGGCTGAGTCTCCTATAGCATGAGTATTCACTTGGAAGCCTGCTTGAATAGCTCGATTTGCCAAGACCTCTAATTCATCCATAGGGGTGATGATTGCACCAAAATGTTCCGGATCATCACTGTAAGGGGCGCGCAGTGCCGCTCCACTAGATCCTAAAGCCCCATCCGCATAGACTTTGATTGCCCCTACTCTTAATCGGTGTTTCACAGTTGGTCCTTTATCCATAAAATAACTGACATCTGGCTCTATATTGGAAACCATGGCATCTATTTTCATTTTAAATGCCCCCGTCTCTTGCAAACTATCAATAAGTTCTATTATAGGCCTTCTGAGTCCAGCGTCATGAACTCCTGTAAGGCCCATAGAAAAACAATACTGCTCCGCAGACTTTAAAGCCTGAGTCGATATCTCAAGGGTTGGTTCAGGAACCAATTCAAGGACACGGTCACAAGGTGCATCTACCAAGATTCCAGTGGGATTGCCCCAATCATCTCCCATGATCATCCCTCCAGCAACCGATACAGAACGATCAATTCCCGCCATTGCCAAGGCCTTTGAATTCACCCACAAGGCATGCCCATCTACACGTTGCAAGGCTACGGGAACTTCCGGAAATACGGCGTCTAAATCCTCTTTGGTGGGATAAGACTGATCGACCCAATCATTCTGATCCCATCCTCTAGCCACAATAAACTCAGCGTTTTGATACGGAACAAAATCAGAAATTCTCTTTATGACCTCCTCTTTGGATGTCGTCCCCCGAAGATCGACTTCTTGAAGTCCCAAGCCCAACTGATAAAAATGGGCGTGGGCATCAATAATTCCGGGCATTATTGTTTTGGCTTGGGCATCCAAATTGTTCTGGGATTCAAATCTGTCGAAAACTTGTGCATTGGTACCCGTGAAAATTATCTTTCCGTGATGGACAGCAAATGCTTGAGCCTCTGGACCAGCATCATCTAGGGTAATGACTTGAGCATTAAAGACAATTAAATCAATCTCTTGCTTTTTCTGACACCCCAAAACCAAAAGGGACAAAATAAAAATTCCTAATAATCGAACCATCATAGCCATATTTTGAATTAAAGATAAAAAAAGCACCTCATTTTCACGAGGTGCTCTGATTATTAAACCCTAAACTTAACGAATCACTTTTTTAAGTCATTTTAAAGATGTCAGTTCATCGATTTGGTTGCGTTTAAAAGGCGTCAAAATTATATTGGAGCCCAAGGTTAACGCGCACGCCCTGTACAGGGTAATTTGCCCACAACCCATTAGTCTGATTCAATAAGTTAATCCCAGAAATCGTGGCGCTGAAATTTTTAGTTAGTACATAATTCAAATGGAATTGAGTATCTATAAAGCCTTTGACATTTTCTGAACTTATTTGGTCGGCAATCATTAACTGTTCTTTTCTGGAGCCATAACCTAATAATTGGGCTGTGAGCAACAATTGCTTGTTGACGTGAAAAGTTCCAGAACCACCAAAGCTGAATTCTGGAATATTCCATGGCTCAGCATTATTGTCTGGACGGTTATCGATCATGGCGGCATCTAGTGAAATATCCCATTGCTCTGAAATTCGGCCATTAATTTTTGCCGTGAGTTTTATCTCATTTCCACTGTCATAATTCACAATAAAACTATTGCCATTGTCGTAGGCAAATGAACCTTGCTCACCAGACCATGGTCGTTGCACAAAATAGGCTTGATTTTCAAAATTTCTAAATTGCGCATCAAAATTGTACTGCCACAAATCAGTTATCTTGCCATTAATCCCCGCACGCAAAATCTGCTTATCAATTTGTGGCTGCAGTGTTACCCCTGGGGCGAGAAAGGCTTGAATGTCGGCCAAAGAACGAGTCTCATTTTGTTTGTATTGGCCCGTAAAGCTCAAATGTGCTTCAAGACTTCGTCCCCACAAAGGGTAATTTAACTCAATCTCCGGAAAAAGGTGAACCGAATTGCTACTCGTCGCATTATGTACCCAACCTCTAGCCCCCAAATTGAGCATCAAATCGCCAAAATCAAATTCTGTTCGGATTCCTATATCTGTGTTTAGCGCATTGTAATCTGGATTGGTGATTGTCGTATCCTCAAAGCTGTAGCTGGCATTTAAAAATGAAATATTTCCAGAAAAAGACAAAATTCGTTTATCCCAATTTAACTCCGCCCTTGGGGATGAAGAAAACCTCCATTCGCTAACACCATAACGATCAGAAAAATAAGATAATTCACTATCTAATCCCGTAAACCAGCCCCCATTAGCTCCTAAACGATGGCGCAAATCAGCACTTTGATACGTTTGTCTAAAGTCATTAGTCTCCATCTGATCCAGGAGTAAGGTGCCCGGAATCCCATACCATTGAACCGCAGAACGATGAGCCGATAATGCAAGGGACGACGGTCGATTCTGTAAGCTCGTTCGCCACTGCGCCCTCAAGCCACTTTCCGCCCAATCCGTGGGTAGAGTGACCCCCTTAATTGCGCCATTTAATTGTTGATGATCAAATGCAAGATTTAAATAAGATTCTCGATTGATTTCATGACGCACAAAACCTTCTACTCCCGCTGAGGAACGTGTGCCCAACCAAAGCCGAAAATAGTTTGGCAAAAGTCTTGGCGCGATTTCCTCTGCAGGGCCTAAGGCGCGTAGAACAGGAGGTAAATCAGAGGGGATGAAATCCAAATCATCATGGATATAGTTGAATTCTTGTCTTGACTCTAGAACTTTATCCTGAGATAAGTCCCATTTGGATTTGGGACGCAGATTTATAGAGGGCGTATAGGATTTAACCACATCTACGGTTTCAGTCGCGACCTCTGTACTGTCTCTGGTATTTTGGGCCCTGACTTGACTGGCTAAAATGAACAAAAAAATAAAGGTGAAAGACAAATTCAACCTGCACAGGTTGACTCGTTTAATTTTGAATATTAGCGCCTTAATCATTTTGTTCCTTTTGATTTTTAGACTTCGGTCCAAGTGTCGAATTATTTGCGTCCCCATCAACTCCTGAGGTCTCAGTATTTTTGACAGACCTATTTTCCTGCTCATTTTCTGTTTGATCCATTTTTGCTAAACGTTCAATGGCCTCTTGCTGCAGTCCTGGAAAATCCTGCATGTTATCCCTGATGTTTTCAAGAATAAATCGCGCCTGAAATAGATCGGATAAGGCCTCAAAATTTTTAGCCATAAGCATTAATCCCCGGGCCCCAAATACCGGGTAATTTGCATAATTCTGAGCCAAATTTTGAATGTGTTCATTGGACCCGATAAAGTCTTGATCTAAATGGGCGAAATACGCCTTGGCAAAATACAATTGAGCGGCATAGTGCCCTTTTGCAAAATCATCCATATCCTGGTATTGCTCACGAGCCATCTCAAAATCTTTTAATTCGAAATAGCTCCACGCACTGATCAGACGCACTTGAATACTTAGGGGTTCCTGGACCTTATTGGATAAATAAGGGGTAATTTGATTCGCATAATCAATTGCCTCTTGCCAACGCGATTGATCGCTCATCATTTGCATTAAATTACTCAAGGCAAATGTGCGCTGATCCGAATCCAGGGGTTGGGCCAATAGTTTGATTAAAGACGACTCAGCCATCCCAAATTCTTGATTTGAGAGATAATGACGGGCAACTCGAATTAGGGTGGGAATCACAGAAGATGAATTTTCATCGGCAGTAATTACAAAATCAGCATGATAGAGGGCTTTGGTGACTTCCTGTTGGCGCCAATAAATATCCGATAAAAAATAATGGGCCTCTAGGACATAACGTCCTTGGGTATAATTTTCTAGATAAGATTCAAATCGCTCAATGGACAAGGCATCATTTTGCTCGGCATAAGCTTGCTTGGCTGACTCAAATGAAGCCTGATCAAGCGCCACCTGATCGATAGAGATAAAATCTAATTCATCGACCCAAAGCCCATACTCCTGAACGCGCCCCAGAGAGATAAACGTATTTCTCGCAGATTGCACCGCAGAAATAGCTTCTTGCGTTCCAGGATATAGATTCACTACGGACTTAAAGTAAATTAATGCCTGTTCAAATTCACTATTGTTATCTGCAATTAGTCCTAAATTTAAATAGGCTGAAGCCACCAGTGGACTATTTTTTTGTTCCGAAATCAGCCGAGTATATTGATCTCTGGCCGAGGTAATATCATCCAGACTAACATAAGTACTTCCCAAACTTAAATGCACCCGATCACGGTAAACTGAATTAGGATAAGTCTTTAAAAACTTTACTAATCTTTTGGTCTTTGCCTCGAGACCCTGGGTAAAGGCCAAGCACATCGCGGCTTGAAAATCAGCGTAGTCCTCATTTAGTCCCCCGTAGGCAAGGACATTGTTATACTGAGCTAAAGCGGAGTCATATGCCTTTGAGGCAAAATAACAATCGGCTAGATTGAGCAGCGCTTCCTTTTCTTTGCTCAAGGGCTTAGGTTGTCTCAGATAACTCAAAAAACCTTCTTGAGCGCTTGAATAGTTCTTTAATGCCATGTGCGCAAAAGCCTGTTCAAAAAGGAGCATAGACCATTCAGGTTCCTTTTTAAAATCCTTTGAATTTGTCAATTTGTCAAACAAAGAAAGGGCACTTTCAAAAGCGCCAGACTCCCCATAAATTACTCCAGACCAGAACATGGCTTGCCTGCCCATAGAAGAATTTGCGTTAATCTTTTGGGTTTGCTTGAAAGAGGTTTGAGCCGATAAAGAAAGGCCTTCATCGTACTGTTGACGGCCTTTCAAAAAATAGGCTCGCTGCAGCGCACTTTGCCGTTTAATTCCCAGGGCATGGTCCGATAAAAGGGATGGGGCACTCAAATAAGCAATAACCTGATCATAATTCTTGGTTTCAAGGAGCGTACTCAGCCACCACTGCTCTACTTCACCTCGCTTAGGGTCCTGTGGATACCTTTTAATAAAAGACTCAAGAACATCGGCAACAGTGGTGTAACTCAGTCTTAAATCATAGGTGAGTTTTGCATACTGGTAATAAGCAATAGCCGTAAATGGAAGCTCATCCGCTGTATCACAGGCCTTTTTGTAGGCATTTAACGCCTCCGTTTTTTGATCAAGAGATAAATAAGCCCCAGCCAAGACATAAGCGACTTTATGACCCAGTGGGCCATCGATTTTAACCTTGGCCAAGACCTCAATAGCCTTTTCATATTGCCCAAGAATCGCGTAGGTCTGACCTAGGTAAAATTGATTTTCAAGGGGTTCATCACCCTCCTTTTGACGCGATGGTTTGTCCACGGCCTTTTCAAGGTAATTAAGAGCTATCGCATGGGCCCCCATTTGCGCATAAGCCCTACCGACGATTCCATTCAAAGAACCTTGATTGACATTTCTCTTGTCACCTGCTATCTGAAAAGCATCCAAAGCGCGTATTCCCCAAGCAGCAGCCTGCTCGAAATTATTTGTACGAAAACTCAGGTCTGCCATCAACCCCCAGGCTTCTAGTTCATCTCGCTGCTGAGGGTCCATTCGGCCCAATTTAGACAACGCCTGTTGCCATTTTTTGTTCTGGTAATCAATGTGAGCGCCGTAATAAAGGGCGCTAGAACCATATAACGTACTGATTTGTAAGGCGTCAAAAAAATCTGTTGCTTCTGAAAAATTACCGAGTTTGAAATGAGCATAAGCCACTTCAAATTGATGCTGTTCTGTAAGCTCCTGAAAGGCCTCTGCTTCTTTATACCAAGCAAGCGCATTGGCATACTGCCCTTTAGAAAAATAATACTCCCCCACTGTGGTGTAGGCACGCTTCACCTCCGGCGCACTGGGATAATCCCGAACAAATCGTCGCATGGCGCCAGGCCCTTCCTTGTACCCTACAACAAGGCCTAGATAGGCCATTTTAAAAGCCCTTTGCCCTTTTTGATCTAAACTCAAATCTTTTACATCGAGTTCACTCCAATTAAGATAAGCCGCTTCGTAATTGCCATTATTTTCAAGACGCTCTGCTTTTTGAAGCACCTGGTAATAGGCGAGCTCCAAAGCTTGCCCTTGCCCGTAAATTCTCCACGCAGGAGCGGTAAACAAGAGCAATAGCAAGACAATTTTCGGATAAAACATGATTAATTTTCGGACCATATCAGAGATAACGTTTGTTTTTTTGTTCTCGTATCGTGGGCATTACTCCATGATGGAAAATTAACTTAAATTTGAGGGATTGGCTCAGTAATCCACAGTTTTATGAAAAAATTTTTAGTGACATTTTTAGCCGTTTTGATCAGTGGATGTGGCACCTCCGAATCCATAGCAACCTTGATAACGGTCAAAGATCAAAAAATAGGAGTTGACACCAAAAACCCTGATGAGTTACTCACGGTCAATGGAAGTATTCATGCAAAAGAAGTGCGAGTGGATCTAGATGGCGCGTTAACGCCCGATTATGTATTCGATCATTATAATGGTGAGACAACACCCATAGATTACAGACGTATGCCAATTGAGGAACTTCAAGCTTATATCATAAACCAAGGTCATTTACCTGGAGTCCCGACCCATGAACTACTCAGCAATAATGGACTCGATTTAAAAAAATTTTCTTTGACCTTATTGGAGAAAATCGAGGAACTCACCCTCTATTTAATCGAGCAGCAAAATCAAATCGAAATTTTACAAAATGCTCTGAAAATGAGATCTCCCTCAAGTTTGAAAAATGCGACCGATAGAGCCCCAGAAAAGCCACTGGAAAAAATTGAGAATTAAAAAGTAGCGCAGGCGAAATTTGTACCTTTAACCCTTATAAATCTCTGATAGATGTCGCATACGGTAGTTGATTTCAATAAAGCCAAAATAGTTCAACGTGATCAAGTAATTTTTGACGAGGTTAACTTGAAAATCGCCAAAGGTGAATTCGTTTATCTGATTGGGAAAACTGGAAGTGGAAAAAGCAGTTTATTAAAGACCCTATATGGCGAATTGCCTTTAAATTCAGGCACAGGACAGGTAGCAGGATTCAACCTTTTTGACCTTAAAGAGCGTGAAATTCCCAGCTTACGTCGAAAACTGGGAATCGTTTTTCAAGACTTTCAATTG
>CALJFV010000244.1 GCA_938074515.1 uncultured Flavobacteriaceae bacterium | reverse complement strand
TACAAGGATTTACAGGGAGTGAAGGGACATTTCACGCCAGCCAAATGATCGAGTACGGCACCAATGTCGTGGGTGGTGTTACCCCGGGTAAAGGGGGGCAAACCCATTTAGAACGTCCTGTATTTAACACAGTTGCCGAGGCTGTGGAAAAGGTTGGTGCGGACACAAGTATTATTTTCGTTCCGCCGGCATTCGCTGCCGATGCAATTATGGAGGCGGCTGAGGCAGGGATCAAAGTGATTATAACCATTACTGAAGGAATTCCTGTAGCAGACATGATTAAAGCTGCAGATTATATTAAAGACCGTGATTGCCGTTTAATTGGCCCAAACTGTCCCGGTGTAATTACTCCAGAGGAAGCTAAAGTTGGCATTATGCCGGGCTTTGTTTTCAAAAAAGGACCAGTCGGTATTGTTTCTAAATCTGGAACTTTGACTTATGAGGCGGCTGATCAGGTGGTACGTCAAGGCCTTGGAGTAACTACAGCCATTGGTATTGGTGGGGATCCGATTATTGGAACCACAACCAAAGAGGCCTTGTCATTACTTATCAATGACCCTGAAACACAAGCCGTAGTGATGATCGGTGAGATTGGAGGACAACTTGAGGCTGATGCGGCTCAATGGTATGCCCAAAGTGGCAGTGACAAACCTGTTGTTGGGTTCATTGCCGGAGAGACTGCCCCTGCAGGACGAACCATGGGTCACGCAGGAGCAATTGTTGGAGGAAGTGACGATACTGCCCAGGCCAAAAAGAAAATTATGCGTTCATGTGGTATTCACGTGGTTGATTCACCAGCAGAAATAGGGAAGAAAGTCGCAGAACTGCTTAAATAATATTTTTTGATTTGGGGTTCTAGGTCGTTAAATCAAATAAACTATATTGACACACAACTAAACCAAACAAGGATGAAATTACTCGAAAACAAAGTAGCCCTAATTACCGGTGGAAGCCGAGGGATAGGGAAAGGTATTGTTGAAGTTTTTGCGGCTCAAGGCGCCCATGTGGCATTTACCTTTAATTCATCAGCTGAGGCTGCTCAAGCTATGGCCGAAGAACTTTCACAAAATGGAGTCAAAGTGAAAGCATATCAAAGTGACGCAGCCCAATTTGAACAAGCGGAATCCTTGGTTTCTCAGGTATTGGCTGATTTTGGAAGTGTTGACATCCTAATTAACAACGCAGGAATTACCAAAGACAATCTTCTTATGCGCATTAGTGAAGAAGACTTCGATCGAGTAATCCAAGTAAATCTAAAGTCTGTGTTTAATATGACCAAAGCCATCCAAAGAACTATGCTCAAACAAAGACATGGAAGTATTATTAATATGAGTTCGATTGTCGGGGTTCAAGGAAACGCAGGTCAAACCAATTACGCCGCTTCTAAGGCAGGAATTATCGGGTTTTCTAAATCTGTCGCCCTCGAGCTTGGTTCAAGAAATATTCGTTGTAATGTAATTGCCCCTGGATTTATAGAAACAGAAATGACTCAGAAACTCGATGAGGCCACCGTACAATCATGGCGTGACGGAATACCTTTGAAACGAGGAGGGACCCCGCAAGACATTGCAAATACTTGTCTTTATTTGGCAAGTGAATTGTCATCTTATGTTACTGGTCAAGTCATCCATGTAGACGGAGGCATGTATACCTAACACGGCCTTAACTGGTCCTACACATGGAACCATTAATACAAAATCAATGGCTGTGGATGATCATAATGATCCCCTTGTCATTGCTTTTGTCTTATTACATTTACGCTAAGGACCAGTTTCCAAATTTTTGGACCAAGCCCTTGCTTGTATTTTTAAGAGCATGCGCGCTCTCACTTCTGGCTCTTTTATTGTTAAATCCTCAGATAAAACAAAAAACAGTTAGAATTGTTTATCCAGAACTCAGCATTTTACTGGATCAGTCTAGCTCAATTAAGGACAGCTTATTGATAAAAAATTTTTATCATCAATGGCGAGAAGATGAGTTGTTGAATGAAAAATTTCGATTGAACTGGTATGGTTTTGGTCTTGAGTTAAGCCCGTTGAAAAATCTGGAATTTACATCTACAGAGACAAATATTGGTGGTGCTATTGAAAACCTAGATCGAGTCTTGGGACAGGCCCAAGGACCTTTGGTAGTGGTTACTGACGGTCAGCAAACTTTAGGGCCTTCATATAGCTATTTTAGGTCTCAAAATCGAAAAATCTATCCCGTTGTTGTGGGCGATACAATTTGGCCAGAGGATTTGGCGATACAACGCGTTACGGCGAATCCAATAGTGCGAAAGGATCAAGCTTTCGAGGTTGAATTGGTATTAAATCGTTATGGTTCAGTTAAAGAAATCACGACCCAACTCGAGGCCTATCAAGATGGGAAAAAGATAAAATCCTTCGCAGTTAATTTTCCTTACGGTACAACAAGTCAACTAATAAAAACCGAGTTGGCCACCAGTAAAGTGGGGGCACAGTCCTTTCGATGGATTTTAAAATCAGTTCCAGGGGAACAAATTCTCAAAAATAACAATGCCGTACTTTCCGTTGAAGGGGTGGATGAACAAAGACGTATTTTGCTGGTTCACAATAGTGTACATCCCGATATTGGGGCTTTAACACGCGGACTTATTGCCGATGAACGAACGGTAATAATCCCAGCGAGTCCTGAAAAAGCGTTGGAACTATTAAAGGATATTGATGCAGTGATATTCTATCAACCCACCAAAGTTTTTGCTCCATTAATGACCAGAGTGGCCCAAGAGCAAATAAATGTTTGGCTCATTTCGGGTCCACAGACCGATTGGTCTTCGGTCACCCAGATCCAGCCGGTTTTACAAAAAGAATTTTTAGGGGTTAGTGATGAATTATTTGCCTTGACAAATAAAGATTTCTCTCTGTTCACGAGTCCTTATAATCAATGGAGTCAAATGCCGCCGTTGGTTTCTGATATTGGTCAGTTGAGCATTAATGCACCACATCAGGCTTTATTAACGGCTACGGTTCAAAATCAACCCAGCAATAGTATTCAGCTTGGCTTTTTTGAACACAATGACATACGCTGGATTGTTTGGGATGGAATAGGATTATGGCGATGGAAAATGGAAGCCTTTAGAAATACCAAATCTCACGAATCTTTTGATGCCTTTTTGGGAGTTCTCGCAAAATACATCACGAAGCATCAAGAGCGTAGTGTCCTAAAACTGAATTTTAAATCAGTTTATTCAGAGTTATCCCAGGCCTATCTTTATGCCCAATATTTAGATAAAACTGATGCGCTCGATTTGTCTGCTGATCTCGAAATTAAGTTGATTCATCAAGAATCAAAGCGCGAAATCATGAGACCGATGCTGGTTGATTCGAAGCAGTATAAACTTAATCTTTCTGATTTAGCCCCAGGTATTTATGAGTTCACTGTTCGGGTTGTGGGCACAACAGAACAAAAATCAGGTCGATTTGAAATAGATCCTGTCGTCAGTGAGATGGGGCAGGGGTTTGCAAAAATCCAACCAATGAAGTCTTGGGCTGCGCTAAATCAAGTGCCCTTATATCACTTGAGTAAAATGAAAGATTTACGAGGAAATTTGTTGAAGGATCCCGAATTTTTGCCTCGAGAAGTGGTGACTGAGAAAAAACTAGACTTTATTCGATGGTATTACGCCTTAGGTTTCTTAATTTTGTTCTCTTCCGTTGAATGGTTCATTCGAAAATATAACGGGCTCACCTAAAAACTTAATCTATTATGGATAAATTACCCAAAGCAGGTATTCCTGCAATTACACTGATCATTGTTGCTGTTATTATTTTAGCAAAGTCGGCGATTACAATTGGCTCCGGAGAGGCAGGCGTTTTATACAAAACTTTTGACGGCGGTGTTGTTATCGATGATTCACCATTGGGTGAAGGATTTCATATTGT
The DNA here is from genome assembly GCA_938074515.1 of uncultured Flavobacteriaceae bacterium. Taxonomy (GTDB): domain Bacteria; phylum Bacteroidota; class Bacteroidia; order Flavobacteriales; family Flavobacteriaceae; genus BACL21. The sequence goes on along the minus strand of CALJFV010000244.1, from coordinate 2,610 downwards.
TGCCCCATGGAATAAGGTCATTGTCTATGAAATACGTCAACAGGAATTATTTGAGAAAATGAGGGTACTTTCGTCTAATGGTTTAGAGATTCAAATAGACGCTTCTGTATGGTATAAGCCAATTACTGAAGATCTAGGTAGACTGCATCAACAAAAAGGGGAAAATTATCTCGAACGCATTATACAGCCTGCAATTCGCAGTGCTGCGAGAAGCGTGGTAGGACGTTACACTCCGGAACAATTGTACTCTTCTAAACGTGATGCGATACAAGAGGAAATCTATGAAGAAACCAAAAAGATTTTGGATAAACAATTCGTACAACTCAATGAGGTCCTTGTAAGAGATGTTACGCTTCCTGGAACGATAAAAGATGCAATCGAGCGTAAATTAAAACAAGAGCAAGAGTCCTTGGAATATGAATTTCGTTTGGTTACGGCATCAAAAGAAGCCGAACGTCAAATTATTGAGGCCCAAGGTAAGGCCGATGCCAACCGCATTCTTAGCGCCTCATTGACTGATAAAATTTTGAGCGACAAAGGAATTGAGGCGACCATAAAATTATCTGAATCAAACAATTCAAAAGTTATTGTGATTGGTTCAGGAAAAGACGGTCTGCCCCTGATTCTGGGCAATAACTAGAGTTTACCGAGAAACATGGCCAAAATAGTCATCTTAAACGGGCCCAATTTAAATTTATTGGGCAAACGAGAGCCGGAAATCTATGGGGCTCAAGGTTTTGATGATTACTTGCTAACACTTCGTGAATCCTATACGGAGCATCAATTGATTTATGCACAGACCAATGTGGAAGGCGAACTCATTAACCTCCTACATGAACACGGCTTTACTGCAGATGGAATTATTCTTAACGCCGGGGCTTACACCCATACCTCAGTGGGTTTAGGAGATGCGGTTCGGGCAATCCAAACTCCTGTGGTTGAAGTACACATTTCAAATACATTCGCGAGAGAAGACTTTAGACATCGGTCTTATATCGCGCCGCATGCCGCTGGCGTAATCGTTGGTTTCGGTCTCAAGGTATATGATTTAGCGCTGAGTTATTTCAAATAAAAAAATCCTCGAAAGAGGATTTTTTTATTTGAAAAAGTTCGAGCTTATTATCTGGAAATCATTCTCTTGTTTCTATAAGTGAATCACTTCGTCATAAGCTGCTGCTACCGCTTCCATCACGGCCTCACTCATGGTTGGGTGCGGGTGGATTGCCTTTAATACCTCATGCCCTGTGGTTTCTAGTTTGCGCGCTACAACAGCCTCGGCAATCATATCCGTTACTCCAGCCCCAATCATATGACACCCGAGCCATTCTCCGTATTTAGCGTCGAATATTACTTTTACAAAGCCATCTTTCGTCCCAGAAGCACTGGCTTTTCCACTGGCTGAAAAAGGGAATTTACCTACTTTAATCTCATAGCCTTGTTCTTTTGCCTGGGCCTCAGTAAGGCCTACGCTTGCTATTTCAGGAGATGTATAGGTACATCCAGGGATGTTTCCGTAGTCAATTGGTTCGGCATGAAGCCCTGCAATTTTTTCAACACAAGTAATTCCCTCAGCTGACGCGACGTGAGCAAGAGCCGGTCCTGGAACCACATCTCCGATGGCGTAATAGCCAGGGATGTTTGTGCCGTAAAATTCGTCTACCAAAATTTTACCTTTATCGGTAACAATACCGACCTCTTCAAGGCCTATATTTTCAATGTTCGCAGCAATACCCACTGCTGAAAGGACTATATCGGCGTGTAATTCTTCAAGGCCATCTTTAGTTTTGACAAAGGCTTTAACCCCCTCACCAGAAGTATCGACACTTTCTAATGCGGCATTGGTCATGACATTGATGCCATTTTTCTTGAAAATTTTTTCAAATTGTTTTGATACTTCCTCATCTTCCAAGGGCACAAGATTTGGCAAATATTCTACGATGGTCACTTCGGTGCCCATACTGTTGTAAAAATTGGAAAATTCAACTCCAATAGCGCCGCTTCCCACAACGATCATTGATTTGGGCTGTTCCTTTAAGGTCATTGCTTCACGATAACCAATAACTTTTTTCCCATCTTGTGGTAGATTAGGTAATGCTCGAGAACGTGCCCCCGTAGCTATAATAATGTGATCTGCACTGTAGATCGTTCCATCCACATCAACTTTTTTCCCGGGTTTTAGGGTGCCGTAACCGTTAATGACTTCAATTTTATTTTTTTTCATTAAAAATTGAACCCCTTTACTCATCCCATCAGCCACAGAACGACTGCGTTGCACCACTTTTGAAAAATCTTTATCAAAATCGCTTACGGTAATTCCGTAATCAGCGGCATGTTTTATGTAGTCAAAAACTTGAGCACTTTTGAGCAATGCCTTGGTTGGGATACATCCCCAGTTAAGGCAGACCCCACCAAGATTTTCCTTTTCGATTACCGCGGTTTTTAGCCCTAATTGTGATGCGCGAATCGCCGTTACATATCCTCCTGGGCCACTGCCGAGTACTATTACATCAAAAGATTTCATTTTTTCAAAAATTTTTTGGGTTGAATGCCCCCAAATTTACAAAATAAAAACCCGGTTTTAAACCGGGTTTTCTTCAGATTTTTCATCAA
>CALJFV010000243.1 GCA_938074515.1 uncultured Flavobacteriaceae bacterium | reverse complement strand
ACCGACCTCTAGATAAACCTTGGCACAAACTGCAATGGCCAGCGGGATAGACCCCAATTGCCAAATAATAAAAATGACGATAATTCCCAACCAATAGCGCCAAGAGTCGTGCTTGAATTTATGTGCTTGTCCGATAAACATCCTTATAAATTTAATAAATTAAATGACCATTGTTGATTTAAATCGTAATGGAGTTTGGCCTTTTGCACACGTAGAGGCGACATGATATTATTCAAATAGAGGCTTCCAGTTCCAAGCCCCTGAGGCATGGAAATTGATTTTGTTGCCGTGTACTGGGCAATAGCGTTGAGCCCAACATTACTCTCAAGGGCTGAAGTCACCCACCAGCCAATCCCAAGGTTTTCCGCCCAATCAATCCATTGGTCAGATCGGTCAAATCCTCCAATTAAACTCGGTTTCAAAATAATGTATTGTGGCTTTATTTGAGACAACATTTGCTGTTTTTGCTCCGAAGAAGTTAACCCAATAAGCTCCTCGTCCAAAGCAATATCAAGAGGCGATTCCGCAACCAACTGAGCCATTTCATTCCACTGATTAACCGCAATGGGTTGTTCTATTGAATGCAGATTAAGATCACTTAATCGTTTTAACTTCTCCAAAGCAGTGTCCATGGCAAAGGCTCCGTTGGCATCGACGCGAATTTCGAGGTCTTCGGGGCGATATTCAGCGCGTAAACGCCGTATTAAATTCCATTCTTGGTCAAAATCCTGAGCCCCAATTTTCAATTTGAGACAGCGAAACCCATCATTGAGACGCTCTTTAATTTGGGCGTTCATAAAGGAAAAATCACCCATCCAAATCAAACCATTTATGGACATCCCAGGGCCGATTCCTCCTTGGGTGCCGCTTGTGAATTCAGACGGATATAGATGCATCGGAATCTGAGCATTTAGAGAATCAAATGCTGTAATGAGTCCTATACGGATGGAAGGATAGCGGTCCAAATCTTTTAGGAGTACCTCAAGACCAAGATCAATATTTTGACAGACCTGAGCGATTTTTTGCACGTAATCTGATTTTGGATCGGGACTTAAACCCCATAAGACACCGCACTCTCCTATTCCTATTTGTTCCTCGTGATTTAAAACGATAAAGTAGGTTTCCTTGGTGTGCATTACCCCTCTAGAGGTTCCACTAGGACGCTTAAAATTTAAGGTATAAGGAATATATCTTGCGGTCATGATCAAAAAAATAAGGCCATGAGCAAGGCATATAAAAAGGTACTTAAGGCCACTTTTTTTAATTCGGAATCAAAATCAGCGGGATCTGAAATTTTTTGGACACGAATTAAGTGCATGCCAAGGGGAATAAAAGCCAAAGCAAAGCACCAGTTCCAGAGCTCATTTGCCTTTAATGATGCGAATAATAGGGCGCTGACAAATGCGCCAAGCAATAAAACATAATGATAAATCTTGGCGGTATGAAACCCCATCCGGACCGCCAAAGTACGTTTGCCGATCAGGCGGTCTTGGTCCGCATCGCGCATATTGTTCAAGTTTAAAACGCCTACACTTAATAGTCCGACCGTTATGGCAGGGAATAAAAAATAAAAATCAATCTGCTTTATAAAAAGTACAGAACTTCCCAGAACCGCCAGTAAACCAAAAAACGCAAAAACAAAAACATCGCCCCAACCGGAATAACCATAAGCCCCGCCGCCAACGGTATAACGAACTGCGGCCCAAAGCGCTAACAATGTCAAATTAAAAAACAGAAATGAAAGTATAAAATTTTGCTGACCAAAGGCCATAAAGACCACAATGGTGGCTGAAAAAAAGGTAAATAACCCGGTCACCCAAACGGCCGCTTTCATTTTTTGTGCCGTGATCAATCCAGAGGCAACCATCCGTGCCTCGCCTTTTCTTTTGGCGTCCGTGCCCTTAACCCCATCACCGTAGTCATTGGCAAAATTAGAGAGGACTTGAAAACCAATTGTGGTTACCATAGCCCACCAAAACAAGGGATATTGCCACCATGAATCTACAGCCAAGGCACATCCCAGTAAGACACCAGAGAGGGACAAAGGCAAGGTCCTTAGTCGAGCAGCCTTTATCCAATATTTTATATTATTCATAAAGTTGGGTTAATCCAGTAGTCTCAGATTTACTTTACCACAAGCCAGACAAAAATAAGAGTAATTCGAGGGCTTTCCTAATGTTCTAACCCCAAGAATTATGGCGCTCATATTCATGCTGGAGTTGTTAAAAACAATTATATTTAAACCTCTAAAACACCAATCTATGAAACGCTATAACGATCTTGGTCTTTTGCTTCTACGCGCTGTATTGTCTTTACTCATGCTCACACACGGATTCCCAAAACTCATGCGCTTTGTTGAAGGTGAATTTGTGTTGGTAGGAGACCCCATTGGACTTGGCGGGATTGTTTCCTCTATTTTAGTTTTGGCAGGCGAAGTCGTCGCGCCGGCACTCATTTTAATTGGGCTCAAATCACGCGTGGCATCCGTCATCACCGCCTTCACCATGGCCGTAGCTGCCTTTGTCGTTTATGGCCATGACCCGATCGGAAAAAAAGAATTGGCCCTACTTTATATGTTTGGATTTATCGCCATTGCATTGATGGGACCGGGTTCCTTTTCTATTGATAAAAAATAAAAGGACGTTTTTGGCCTCAATCAAAGATGGCCAGTAAAAGTTCTTGAAGCAAGTCTTTCGGGGTGAGCGGCACAGTCCCCAATCCTTTACTTTTCATGTCGATTAGACGGATTGAAGCGATGATGCCAGAAACGCGTTTCATCGAGTAAATTTGTGCCGCAGTGTGGTATTCCTTGACAAAATACGGATTGATGCCCAAAACTTTTGGCGCGATTGATTTATCGCTCAAAGAATGATACAGCAGCAATTTTGAAAAAAAATTATAAAGTAATGCAATGGTCATAATGACCGGATGATTCTTAGGATTATTTGCAAAATACTGCGCTATGGCGAAGGCGCGAACCTTATCTCCTTTGGCCAAGGCCGACTGCAATTCGAAATTATTGTAATCCTTACTGATGCCCACATGTTCTTCGATCAAGGCGGCATCAATTTCATGACTTTTCGGAATAATTATTGCCAGTTTCTCTAATTCCTTATTGATTTTGCTCAAATCATTGCCGAGAAAATCTGCCAGCATTTGAGCCGCTTTCGGGGCGATATGCCGGCCACGACCAAGTAAAACTTTTTTAATCCAATCAGGGATTTGATTGTCGTAGAGCTTATTGCTCTCAAAGACAACGCCATGGGCTTTGATTGACTTGAGTAATTTTTTTCTCGCGTCTAACTTTTTGTATTTGTAACAAAGGACTAAAACTGTAGTGGGTTGCGGTGTTGCCGCATAATCAGCCAATTGTTCGATGGTTCGGGAGAGATCTTGAGCTTCTTTGATAATGATCACTTGTCGCTCGGACATCATAGGAAATCGTTTGGCGTGCTCTATAATCTCTTCTACTTTGGTGTCGCGACCGTAGAGAATCATCTGATTAAATCCCTTCTCAGCCTCTGAGAGTAGACGATCTTCGATATATTGACTGATCACGTCAATGTAGTATGGCTCTTCACCCATCAAGGCATAAATCGGAGCAATCTTCCCCTCCTCAATTGATTTAATAATGGAATTTACTTGTTCTAGAGCCATT
>CALJFV010000242.1 GCA_938074515.1 uncultured Flavobacteriaceae bacterium | reverse complement strand
CCTAAAGCCGCATATTCCCATTCAGCTTCGGTGGGTAATCTGTAATCAGGAAGAAGGAACCCGTCTTTGTTCTGAACATAAAGATTGGTGCTGTCTTGACTGCGTCGGGCCAGATTTTCAGAATACTTTCCACCACGCGTTATACTGTCGTTACCGCCGTAAACTTTTGTCGGTGCTGCCAAATAGGTTTCAGTGCTAAAACCTGAGCCAGGTTCATTATTGAAACGAGCTCCGCGCGCGGTCACACCATTTTGCTCGAGTATCAATTCGTTCACGCGATCTGTACGCCAATTAGCAAATTCAACAGCTTGTATCCAACTCACCCCTACCACCGGATAATTTGCATAGGCAGGGTGGCGCAAGTAGTTATTGGTCATGACTTCATTGTATCCTAAACGATTACGCCAGACCAAAGTATCGGGGAGGGCCCCGCTGTAAATATTTTTGAAGTTTTCATTGGTTGGTGGAAATACATTTTTCAACCAATCAAGGTATTCTAAATACATGAGGTTGGTGACCTCAGTTTCATCCATGTAAAACGATTGAACGTGCTGTTGTACTGGACTGTTATTCCAGTCGTGCATTGGATCATCTTGGACACGACCCATGGTATACGTACCGCCTTCGACGAAAACAAGTCCGGGACCTGTCTCTTGCTCTCTGGTTTTTGGGTCATATTGGAAGCCACCTTCCTTTGAATTCAAAGCCCATCCTGTGGCTCTAGAACTGTTTGAATAATCACGTGATTTGCTACATCCGATAAAAGTGGTTGCAGTCAAAACCAACACACATAGCTTTATTCCAAAGTTTTTGTTGACGTTCATAGTATCTTAAAAAAGTAAAAATATTGGGATCGCAATATACTAATTAACGCTTAAAGCACAATAATATTTTTCGATTTACAAAATCGTACTTAGGCGAAGAGATCCAAGGGATAACGCCCGTAATTCGTATTTATTTTGCCCAGGGGGTATTTTTAAAAAACAAGTGGAAACTAATTATACTAAGCTTATATTTGGGGCGTTATGCCAATGATGAAGGGAAAAGCCTTTTTGATGTTGTTTTTATTGATCGGAACCGCAGTCTTTGCGCAATCCAAAAAGATCAATTTGCCGTGGTCGAACGCGGCAAAAAATGTCAAATTAATTCAACGTGGTCAGCCGCAAACCAATATTGGTCAGTCACTGAATTTGCGGTGGAATGAACAAGGACCAGAGTATTTCGAACGTTGGGCAGATCAGTTACCCGCAGCCGCTAATTCCGTTCGTATCCGCGGCATTGTCTGGGGAGAACCAAGTTTAGAAGATAAGAAGAAGTTAAAGGGGGTGGCAATACCTGAGGTCTTGGAGGTAAATTTGGTTTCTTCTAAGGCCCGCGATCAGTGGTATACGACAGCGATTTTTAATCCTTTTATAAAACAAAATGGAAGGCTCAATAAAATTCAATCCTTCGAATTAGAGTATGATTATGCTGTAGGGACTTTGACGAGCCGTGTGCCTGGGGTTTCAAATTCTGTTTTGTCCCAAGGAAGTTGGTATAAATTTGAAATTGATGAAACCGGTGTTTATCGCTTAGATAGATCGTTTTTAAGCAGTCTTGGCATGAATCCCGCCACAATTAACCCTGACTTACTCAAAATATATGGGCATGGTGGTAAGCCATTGCCATTGGCCAATAGCGACCCGCAATATTTCGATTTACCTGAGGTCCCGATTAAAGTTGTAGGGGGTGACGATGGGAGTTTTGATTCTGGCGATTATCTTTTGTTTTACGGCCAAGGGGTTATGGGATATGACGCCGAAAATGACAGTCACTTTAATCCTTACGCTGAAAAGGCCTATTATTTCATTACAGCGGATGGCGGCCCCGGATTGCGTATTGAGCCAATGGTTGAACCAACATCAAGTGCCGATATAATTTTTGAGCAATATCAAGAATTAAAATATCATGAACGCGACGAATATTCACCAGCCAAGGTGGGACGTCGCTGGTTTGGAAACCGTTTTGATATTCAAAATCAACAGGAATATAATTTTAATTTTTCTGGGCGAATTGAGTCAGAGGCAGTTAAAGTAAAAGTCAGAGCAGCGGCTGCTTCGCAAGTGCCAACAAGTCTACAAGTAAGTGTCAATGGAGCGACGGTAGATCCATTGACCTTTAATGCGATCAATGATCCGACCTTACTCAGTGTTGATTCTTTTGTGCAGGAGTTCCAACTCTCTGGCGAAAACATTAACGTTTCACTCAACTACAATAATTCGGGTAATCCAGCGAGTGTTGGATATTTGGATTATGTTCAGGTTACCGCAACTATGCCCTTGCGCGGAAACGGGTCGAGTTTTGAGTTTTTCAACCAAGAGGCCCCAAGCAGCAGTGGAATTGGTCAGTATCGAATAAGTCAAGGGCAAAACATACAGGAAGTTTGGGCGATCGAGACTCCTTATGCTGTTCGTTATAAAATCAATGATCAGCAAGGAGATACATTTTCATTCAAAACAATATTAGGGACAGAGACCAAATATGTGGCTTTGGTGACAGGAGATTTTCTAGAGCCACGACGCGCAGAAAATTCTGTTGTGGTTAATCAAAATATCAAAGGGACTTTGTTTAATGGTCCGGGGGGTTTTCAAGACATTGATTATATCATCGTAACCCCAAGGAGTTTGTCCGCGGCCGCAGAGCAGCTCGCAGCGCATCACAGAATGCGCACTAATCTCCGTGTTCGCGTGCTGACCACCGAGGACATTTACACCGAGTTTAGTTCTGGCAAACAGGATATAGGAGCCATCAGAAATATGGTGCGTTATGTTTATGAGAATGCAAGTTCTCCAGAGCATAGAATTAAATATCTGTGTTTATTTGGGGACACCTCAGTCGATTTTAAGGACCGGTTGTCTGGGAATAATAATATGGTGCCTACTTACCATACCCTCTCAAGTGTGGATACTTTTAACTCATTCATGTCCGATGATTTTTTTGGCATGATGGATCCTGATGAAGGGACCATGTCTTCCGCCCATTCTTTGGATGTCGCAGTAGGTCGGATCTTGGTTGATAATCCGAGTCAGGCTCAACGTATCGTCTCCAAGATAACGTCTTATGACAACGAGCAGGCCTATGGTTCTTGGCGAAACAACTTTGTGATTATTTCAGATGACGTAGATATAGGTTGGGAGTATCGTGCTTTGGAAGTTACCTTGGACTCAATTGCTGATCGAGTGAGTTCTGAAAAACCGTTTATCAATGTAAAAAAGATTCATACCGACGCATTTCAGCAAGAAACCTCGGCTGGCGGAAATCGTTACCCCGCAGCACGTGAAGCCATTGAAAATGCCATTGAGGTCGGAGCACTTGTGGTCAACTATTTTGGTCATGGGGGAGAAGACGGTCTGGCAAAAGAATTTATTTATACCAAAGAAACTGCACAAGAACTGCGCAATGAGGAGCGCTTGCCTTGCTTTGTTACGGTGACCTGCGAGTTTTCAAAGTTTGACAACCCGCTCAGGGTCACGGCGGGAGAACTCACTTTTTGGAATGAGCAAGGTGGTGCGGGATCATTGATTACCACTACGAGATCTGTAAGTGTAACCTTAGGGGTAGATTTTAATACCTTATTGTCTGAGTATCTTTTTGGTTTTGGCCAGGATGTGCCTCCGGCTCCTGCTGAGGCACTGCGTCTGACAAAGAACCTGATTGGGTCCAACAATAAGAGAGTGATTTTTTATATCGGCGACCCTGCCATGCATCTAGCTTTTCCGAAAAAGCAAATCCGATTAACCGCTATTAATGACGAACCGCTTGGCTTGACAAATGATACCCTACAGGCTCTAAGTCGCGTTAAGTTGAGTGGACTTGTTTTGGATCCTCAAGGCAATCCTCTACCCGATTACAATGGGATCCTTGAAGTTAAAGTTTTTGACAAAGAGCTACAGCGTTCAACTTTAGGCAATGATGGAATTCGCGACAATGGTACAGATTACGATGGCGATGGAAATACCACGAACTTGCTGTTGATGGATTTCACCACATTGGGTGAGGTCCTTTTTAATGGCCAGGCCACGGTAAATCAAGGATCCTTTGATGTGGAATTTATCGTCCCTCGAGATATTCAGGTGCCTGTTGGGCCCGGTAAAGTGAGTTTTTATACCAAGCGCGCAGGG
>CALJFV010000241.1 GCA_938074515.1 uncultured Flavobacteriaceae bacterium | reverse complement strand
TCATTTTTTAAATATTGGATTATTGATTGTCTTATATCGGCTGCAACCTCGCCTTCTTTGGGCACTACAATGGCACGAACCCCAGGATTATCTGGCGTTAAAAATGGAATATCATAGCCCCTTAATAAAAATTCACTGGTCGCTACCCAGTAAAGCGCATCCGATTCAATTACACGATCCCCTATATTCCAGAGCTCATTTATTCCCTGTTCAAGTCCATAGCGCTGTAGATAAGCCCCATCGCCTTTTTGCAGTTGACCATAGCTTAAGATTTCAGAAAGCAAAGCGCCCGTCATTTGTACTTGAAGTACACCATCACCAAAAGGCAGCACACGGAAAAAATCAAGTGGGGTAATGCCCCCCTCTAAAAAATCATCTAACCGAATAGACCCGCCATTGACAAAGGCTGCTTCAAGTGGAGGATCAAAGGCATGCGCCATGGCACCGGTGATCACCTGCCCAAGGTTCGTCTGTGTAGATCGACTTTGGGCATCGCGACCATCCCAGGGCTCATCGGTGTAATGCACCACACTGTAAGGCGAGTCACTGACTTGACTTACTGCATCGAGCAATACCTCATTCCACCGATCAACTATTGCGGCAACCTGAGAATTTTCGGGCGTATGCATGGTAATGGGCAATAATTTAGAATCTATTTTCAAAGTCTCACGATCAAAGTTATACGTTAACTCATGGATATAAATTTGCTTGGCATTCGCATCTGACTTTGTAATTAACGTACTTCCTTGTCGGACAAACATGTTATTATGTTCATGACCGCCCATGATTAAATCAATTTCTTGGTTACTCTTAGCAATTTCTTGATCCATCTCGATATTTACGTGGGTCAGGCCAACGATTACATCGGCCCCCAGTTGTTTAAGGGAATCCACGCCATATTGTGCTTGCTGGTACATATCTGCATAGAAAACATAAGGTTTGGGATTGCTGGGAATGGTCACTCCAAAAAATCCAATATCGAGGGTCTGATCTTTTCCGTTTGGAATAGAAAGCAGTTTTAATTCAGGAATTATTTGAGATTTCAACGCCATTGATTCTTTATCATGAGCAACAAAATCTTGTTCTAGAGGAGCGTATTTTGAAAATGGGATGATGCCATGCTCGGTGTTGTGATAACAATTTGTATTGACCCAATCAAAGGAGGACTCATCCAGTCTCTTTTGAAAATCAACATAGGACAAATCAAACTCGTGATTTCCAAAAGTGGCCATTGTAAAATTCATCGCATTCATCACCTCAATCATTTGACGCCCTTTTATGCGTTGGCCTTCGTGCTTTAAATTCCCTAAGAGTGAAGGATTGAGAAAGTCCCCAGACATAAATAAAAAAGTGTGTGGGTTTATGGCCTTCAATGAATCCACAACATGGGCCACGCGGGCCATACCGCCATAAAGACCGCCCCCTAATGGGGCTATTTCATAAACATCGTTGAGCTGAACAAAATATACTTTCATCTTTTGATCAGCACACCCTAGAAGCGTAAAAAATGCCGCGAAATAACAGAGATATTTCATTAGTGGTAGTTTAAAAATATATCAGAAGCCTTATTGAAGGCACTCTCAAATCGAGCCATGTGCACACCGTGCTCAATTTTGTGCTCCGCACAATAACTCAACATTTTTTCTGTAGGCATATTGCCCGTTAATTCATCTTTTGCCATGGGGCATCCCCCAAATCCTTGAATCGCTCCATCAAAACGTCGACATCCGGCAGTATAGGCCGCATTAAACTTTTCGCGCCAAAAGTTTGGAGCCGTATGCAAATGGGCACCAAATTCAACTTCAGGAAATTGCGGGATGACCGCGTTAAAGAGTTCAAAAATAACCTCTGGGCTTGCTGTACCTACAGTATCGCTTAAGGAAATAATTTTACAACCCATGCTCGCCAAAGTTTGTGTCCATTGCGTCACAATATCCGGGCTCCATGGATCTCCATAGGGATTGCCAAACCCCATAGATAAATAGGTCACGAGTTTGACCCCATGACGTTCAGCTAAGGACAGAATATCGGATAAAACAATCATCGACTCATCGATAGTTTTATGCGTATTACGCATTTGAAAATTTTCAGAAATCGAAAAAGGATAACCAATAAATTCAATCGCTTCAAAACTCAGAGCCGCCTCAGCTCCTCTGAGATTGGCTACTATGGCCAGCAATTTTGTTTTGGTCTGACTCAAATCTAAAGCAGTCAATACCTCGGCGGTATCAGCCATTTGAGGTATGGCCCTAGGAGACACAAAACTTCCGAAATCAAGGGTGTCAAAACCACAACTCAAAAGAGCCTGAAGATAGCGCACCTTTTCCGCTGTGGGAATGTTGGTTTTAATGCCCTGCATGGCATCTCGGGGACACTCAATTATTTTGACCAAAGACATGCTTAAAGATACAAAATAGCCGTGCGATACATTGAGATTTTAAAAGGAAAAAAGCCGGTTAAGGCCACAAAACGTAAATTCCCAGTAAAGCAAAAATACTCGCCTGAATTAACTTAAATGTCTTTGGATGACTCACCAACCAGCGGCGTAAAGCAGTAAAACGTTCCGCAAACAATGCAATCAGACCAAAGACCACAGCAGAAACCGCGATAAATATACCTCCTAAGACAAAAAACTGAATCGATTGTGACAAAGTATCGTCCCAAATAAAGGCCGGGAATAGTGCAATAAAAAACAAAAAGACCTTGGGATTTGACGCATTGAGTAAGACTCCTTTTCGATACCACCAATTCATAGTTTGTTGCTGCATCACCGCTTGCGCTGAACCGACAGATGAACGGGCCATGATCCATGCCAAATATAGTAAATACCCCCCGCCACAAACTTTAATCACAACTATGAGCTCTGGCCACTCTTCCACAACCGCAGCAAAGCCAAAGGCTAAAAGACTGGTATGTAACACACACCCACTAAGCAGACCCAGAGTAATCATCCATCCAGTGCGAGCCCCGTAGGCAATAGACTGTGTAGCAACAAACATATTGTCCGGACCTGGTGTAATGGCCAAAATGAAACACGCCAAAGCAAAGGTCCACAACATGATCGATTTATTTTTGGCTCAAAATTGCTTGATTAATTTTTTTAATTAAACCTGGGCCTTCGTAGACAAAACCCGTATATAATTGAACAAGAGCCGCTCCTGCGTTTAATTTATCGAGTGCATCTTGAGCAGAGTGAATCCCTCCGACACCGATTATCGGGAAAGCCCCAGAACTCTTCTGGTGGAGATAAGCAATAACTTCTGTGGCACGATCAGTCAGTGGTTTTCCGCTCAATCCCCCTGTCTCAGTCCTGTTTGAATGACTCAAGCCTTCACGGCTCAAGGTAGTATTGGTGGCAATAACTCCAGCAATTTTCGTTTCCGCCACAATGTCAATAATGTCATCAAGTTGTCCTTGAGTTAAATCAGGTGCTATCTTAAGTAAGATAGGCTTAGTTTTGGCTTTGGTTTTGTTCTGATTTTGAAGTGTGTTTAATAACTGCGTCAAGGGTTCCTTTTCTTGAAGATCTCTAAGATTAGGCGTGTTTGGAGAACTGACATTGACAACAAAATAATCGACAACATCAAATAATGCGTCGAAACAGAACAAATAATCGGCCACGGCCTGATCGTTTGGGGTGATTTTGTTCTTTCCTATATTTCCTCCGATCAGCACCCGACCCTTGTTGGCTTTGAGTCGCTCCACAGCATGAGCAACGCCTTTATTATTAAAGCCCATTCTATTGATCACTCCTTTGTCGGTAGGCAATCTAAACAGTCGTTTCTTTGGATTTCCCTCTTGTGGCTTTGGGGTAACGGTTCCAATTTCTATAAATCCAAAACCAAAATTCGACAACTCTTGATAGGCTATCGCATCTTTATCAAAACCTGCAGCCAAACCGACTGGATTAGGAAATTTTAGCCCAAAAACCTCACGCGATAAACGCGGATCACGGACTTGAAAAATCCGTCTAATAATGCATCCTAGGCCCAAACGATGAATCAACTTGATCAATCCAAAACTCGTGTAATGAATTTTTTCCGGGTCAAAAAGGAAGAAGAAAGGACGAATAAGGCGTTGATACATAGTCAAAGTTTCGAGACAAAATTAGCATTAAAAGCACTAATTTTATAGGCGATTTATGATTATTTAGCAACAACTTAGTTGCGCTTATTCACAAAAATTTTATTCATGATAGCCAAACAGCACATTATCGAACGATTTTTACGATATGTCACTGTAGATACAGAAAGTGACCCAAATTCTCAAACCACCCCAAGCTCTAAAAATCAATGGGATTTGGCCAATGCACTGGCACAAGAATTAAAAGATATCGGCATGTCAGATGTCAGTATCGACAAGCATGCCTACATTATGGCAACCTTACCCAGTAATGTAGATCATCACGTCCCTACCATTGGTTTTATCTCGCATTTTGATACCTCTCCAGATTTTACTGGAGCAAACGTAAAACCTCGTGTGATCGATAACTACGACGGAAAAGACATTATTTTGAATGAAGAACTCAATATTGTCCTCTCGCCAAAGGAGTTTGATGACTTATTGCTTTATGTGGGAAATACACTCATCGTGACTGACGGAACCACCCTTCTGGGCGCTGACGACAAAGCTGGAATTACGGAGATCATATCTGCCATGGAATACCTGATCAACCATCCTGAAATCAAACATGGTGCGATTAAAGTAGGTTTCACCCCAGACGAAGAAATCGGGCGTGGTGCCCATAAATTTGACGTAACCAAATTTGGAGCCGACTGGGCGTATACTATGGATGGCAGTCAAATTGGTGAATTAGAATTTGAAAATTTCAATGCTGCCGGAGCAACAGTAACCATTAATGGAAAAATGGTTCATCCCGGTTATGCCAAGGGAAAAATGGTCAACAGCGCCTACATAGCACAGCAGTTCATTCAGGCCCTGCCTGCAGAGGAAACCCCAGAAAAAACTGATGGTCGCGATGGATTTTATCACCTGCATCACTTTGGCGGAGATGTTGAACAAACGCAATTGCATTACATCATTCGCGATCATGACCGAGCGCGTTTTGAGCAGCGTAAGACGGTAATGCATCAAATCGCTAAAAATCTCAACCAAAGACTCGGCACACAGCGCGTGGCAGTGGAGGTTAAAGATCAATATTTCAATATGCGTGAAAAAATTGAGCCCATGATGCACATCGTGGACTTGGCTAAAGAGGCCATGGAAACTGCTGGCATAACCCCAATCATCAAACCCATACGTGGCGGCACCGACGGGTCGCAACTTTCATTCATGGGACTCCCCTGTCCCAATATTTTTGCAGGGGGGCATAATTTTCACGGCCGCTACGAATAC
>CALJFV010000240.1 GCA_938074515.1 uncultured Flavobacteriaceae bacterium | reverse complement strand
TTGTTAATTTTGTTAAACGATATAATTACAATGGTAAACAGCGCTGAATTTGCGAAAAGATTGAGTGAAATTCTGGATTATTACGGGATTTCCGCCGCTGTATTTTCAGACATGGTCGCGGTCAATCGCTCAACGATTTCTCACCTACTTTCCGGGCGAAATAAACCAAGTTTAGAATTTGTTTTAAAGGTACTGAGCGCCTTTCCTGAAGTAGAATTATATTGGCTTCTAAATGGCGAGGGGCACTTCCCTACTCTTCCAAAAAATCAAGACTCTAGAGCTCCGGATTCTGAGGTGTCTCAAAATACTATTCGACCTGACACAGTCAAAATTCAAAGAAAAAACACTTCTCCATTGGACAACACCCCTAAAGAGGAGCCAAAACACGAGGGGCGAAAAACGAATAATGGACCCACTTATGAATCTGAAGATGGTAATTTTGGCGCAATAGAACGAATTGTGGTCTTTTATCAAAATGGAAAGTTCAAGACTTATACCCCCTAAAGGAGTAACTAACCGATTAATACGATATTTTTAGCGAAATTTACTGAATGAATTTCACAGCAAGAACCGCGATACTTTTTACCCTTGTCACAACCATATTCTCGAGTTGCTTCAACGAACAAAGAAATTGTGCTTCGTATAAGACGGGGCAGTTCTCCTTTTCCACGGCGGTGGCAGGACAAATTGAAACCAGTTTATTTAAGCGATTTGAGCAATATGAAGTTGAATATTACAAAGAAAGACAAGACACTTCCGACATACGCTGGATCAACGACTGCGAATATATTTTACAAAAAAGAAATCCCAAAAACCGAGCTGAAGAGCAAGCGGTACACATTAAAATATTGCGCACTGATGCATCTGGCTACGAATTTGAATACAAGGCTGTTGGTGCAGACAAAACACTCAAAGGACGCGTAAATCGCTCTTAATGATTAGAATAAAGTGATTTGACCCTGACCATTGTCGCTGTCTGAGGACTCGTCATCTTTATTTTGATTATTCACGGGTGGTTTTTGAACGGGTTCCTCTTGAACATCAATGTCTAAGATTTCCTTTGTCACCTGTGTTTCAGGCGACTTATCGTTTGAATCAGGGGCCGTTTCATGCTCATCGAAATTGTCGTCCTTGAGCGATGCTGGTTCTTCTTCAGATTGATAAGTCAAAGGCTCTAATGCGTTAATCTCAAGTACTTTCTCTTTGGTGAGTTGATTGCCTATCGCTGAGATTCCTTTAACAGAAATAAACGATTCTAAATCAATCTCTAAATTATCCTTACGGGTTTTATTACGCTCCTTTACGAAAACTAATTCGGCGACGGGGCGATAATCTGTAAAGACCTTCTCTAAATATGACTTTGGATGATCATTAATCACCAGTTCTTCGCGCTCTGGATGCTCCACCACAAAACGCTTCACATAAAATAATTCTTTATCCCCAGCCCAATAGATAACGGTTATTGGTTTTTCTTTATTCCATTGCTCTAAAATGATCATATCATCATCAAAATGAAGGGACATATCGGGTAAAACCGTTTTAACCATACCATTTTGTCGAATAATCAATAAACGATCATCTGGGGTGAATTCTCCGAGCAATTCCCCACGACCATCTACATTGAGTCGTTGGACAGTGTCGTCAAACCAAATTTTTCGTGGCTTCAAGGTTGACAATCCCTTTTCTTTGAGCTCGATACGCTTAACAGCGTATTTTGAGACAATATTTCCTTTGGACGCGCGGCCTTTGACGAGGATTTCAGAAAAATCTAAATCCCATTTCAGTTTTTTGATACTTCCCGACTGACGAAGCAAGACGGTGACTACCTCAGCCTCTCCATTAGGGTTAGCTGTAAAATAAAGCACTTTAGAACCCGGGTTTCCTGCAGTTATATCATATTCACGATCACGGGTAATACTCGTTACAGGGAATCGTTTGACAAACGTCGCCCCTTTTGTGCCGTCCTTATAAATTAGATTGTAAATGGTTCGTTTGTCCTTTTTCTTCCAGACCCCGACATAAATGATTCCCTTACCCACAAAAGTCTTGTCACTGACGCGAGTCACCATCATTTGGCCCGAATCTGTAAAGACAATAATATCGTCGATGTCACTACAATCGGTAACATATTCATCACGACGCATGCTCGTTCCGATAAACCCTTCTTCTCTATTGACATAAAGTTTTGTGTTCCGAATAACCACTTTGGTCGCCTCAATGTCATCAAAAACACGAATTTCGGTTTTACGCTCACGCCCAGCACCATAATCTTTTTTCAAACGATTAAAGTAAGCGATCGCATAATCGGTCAAGTGGATTAAATCATGTTTGATGTGGGCGATTTGATCTTCAAGCGCATCGATTTTCTGTTGCGCCTTATCGATGTCGAATTTTGAAATTCGTTTGATACGAATCTCTGTCAGGCGCACAATATCATCCGTAGTTACGGTTCTTTTTAAATGGGTGATATGCGGCTTTAATCCCTGGTCAATGGCCTCGATTACACCTTCCCAAGTCTCGACCTCTTCAATATCACGATATATTCTATTTTCTATAAAAATACGCTCTAAAGAAGCAAAATGCCATTGCTCT
>CALJFV010000239.1 GCA_938074515.1 uncultured Flavobacteriaceae bacterium | reverse complement strand
CGATGAGTTGACCATTGCACCAGTTCCTGCCCAAACCTTCATCAATATTGCGATGTCGGGCTTAAGCCAGGAGGCAAGTTATTCGATTTACTCTTTACTCGGGCAACGCGTGATGCAGGGTAAAGTGGGCGATGGTAGTATCGATGTTAGAGCTCTTCCATCCGCGCTCTATATGATTGAGGTCACCGATGATGAAGAAACCCACATTAAATCCTTTATCAAAGAATAGGTTTAAAGCCACTCAAACACCATAACATTTAGTCGTGTAAAAGGAAAAAAGCGGGCCCATCGGGCCCGCTTTTATTTATAAGATGAATTGGTTTCAAAAAATTCAATTTAACCCAGCCTGCTCAAGCATATTATAAGCCTCTTCTATATAAACGGGAATATCATCACCGAAGTCACGACTTTGCCCTCTTTTAGAATGCAAATGACCTAAACGAACGATAATTACATTATCCTTTGGATTGACCATAACATATTGACCGAGATGCCCTTTCATCATAAAGAAGTCTTTCCCTATATGGGGGTGCATCCACCAGCCATAGCCATATTGCGGGGAGTCTTTAAAGCGCGGGGTAATACTTTTTTCCACAAAAGCCGTGTCCATAATTTGTGTGCCCATCCAGTTGCCTTTGTCCTTATATAGCTTACCAAAGCGCGCAAAGTCAAGGGCGTTTGAGGCCAAACAGCAGTACGCTTTTTCGATGCCCGATTCCTCAGAGTCGAGCTGCCAAAAGGCGTCGTGCTCGGCTCCTAAAGGCTGCCAGAAATACTGGGTAAGCTGCTCACTTAAGGTTTTGCCATTGGCTTTTTCCAAGACCATACCCAGGAGCTGGGTATCTCCGCTGGCGTATTTGAATTTTTGTCCGGGCGTGTCCACGACTTTGAGATTGAGAATCACATCGCGCAGGTGATCGTCAAAATAAGCCCGCGTAGTGATCGAAAGGGGAGAGTAATAGTGCTCGTCCCAGTTGGTTCCTGAGGACATGGAAGATAAATCTCCCACAGTCATTTGCGCGGCTAACCCCTGGGAGAATTCTGGAAAAAAGTCTCCTACGGGTTGATCCAAACTCTCAATTGTTCCATTCATAATGGATTTTCCCAGCAGACCAGAGATCATACTTTTTACCATAGAAAACGAATTGGTATTCGAACTATCCGAATAGCCCTGATAGTAATGCTCGTAAAAAACACTGTCATTTTTAATCACCACAAAGGCGATGGTGCCCATTTCCTGATGTTTTTTTTCAAGGCGATCAGAAGCATTACTCGTGTTGTACCCCTCATGTTTGGGCCAAGAATATTTCACAGGGCCCGCGGGAATGGTTCTGTTGTCAAATTCGTGGTAATCGTCCAAAAAGGCTGTAGTATGCCCTTTTAGATAAATGGTGCGCACCGCTTTTAAAAGATAATCGGTGTTGGTGGCGTAGGCCAATAGTACTATTGAAACTAAACTGATGATTAGAATCCGGATTAATTTTTTTAGAATATTCATAGTTGAACTAGTGGAGATTAATTTTAGAATTTGTTATTGGGCGTCTCGAGGTCTGTGTGTTTTAAGACCGCAATAGCGGCGGCGCTTACCGAAAGGGGTAAAACAATAATTACCCCAATGAAGGGGATCAGCGCTAAAAGGTTAAAAAGAATTCCGTTGCCCACCGCTAGACCACGGTATCGGTTCAGAAAGCTTTTGCTTTGACGGTAATCAAAAAAGGCTTCAAGACTGTAATCTAGATTCCCAACGCCTACAAAATAAGCTTGAATTAAAAATAAAAGAGGTGTGGTTATCAGTCCAAAGGGAGGGATAAAACTGAATATGAGGAGTAAGAAAGTAAGCGAAACTTCACGCATTAAATTACCCAGGTTCAACCGCAAACCTCTCCATAGTAAGGCCCAAAATTCATTTCTGGCTTTGGGCTTGAGTTCTGGCCTTAGGTCTGTTCTAATTTTTTCAGCTACGGTACTCATAAATGGGGCACTCAGAGCCAGAACTAAGTATTTGGTCATGATAAAACCTACAAGCAATACCCCAATAGATCCCATAATACCGCCAAGATTTGCCATCAAATTTGCCCCAAATTCCCAGGGCCAAAATCCTTTGAAGTATTCTGCGGCGATGGATTTTATATTCCATGCCAAAGCACTGACGCTTATGGTGACCAAAAGACTAATTCCTAAAGGAATAGCCATAAATTTCCAAAGCCTCAGGCGCCTAATCATTGCTAAAGCCTCGGTGTACGCTGTTAATCCTAGACCGATGTTTTTAAATGGCTTCATGATGATTATTTACTGAGACTCGTGTTAGAGTTATCTGATGGACTCCACGCCTTTTTGATCGAGGCGATCTTTTTCGATTTTTTCGTTAAGGTGTAATATGAACTCCCGAATGCTTTGATGTAATTCAAGCAATCGATTTTCTATAACGATAGAATCTGGCACTGATTTTTTGGTCTCTTGGTTCAGCAGATTGATGCGGGTAGACACCACCAAAAGTCTCGCGCGCACAATTGGCGATTCTAAGGCTTTTGGTAGGGTAACCGCTAATGAATCTGACTGTAAGCGCAAGTTATTACTGCGGTATTTCATGTCCTCAACAGGTATGTTCACAAGATTCCCAGAGATGCGTTTGAAGTCCTTAAACACAGGCCAGTCCGTAATGATGTCCTGCGCCTCTGTGGACAATACAGGAAAAATAAAAGGGGTTTGACCAAACATTTGAATGGTTTCAAGAGCTTCATCAGGCGTGGTTTGCGGGCTACTGTCTTTGCAACCATGAAGTGAATGCAAAGTAATCATCCCCAATAAGGACAACCAAAGGATAGAGTAGCTGCGAGATGAATTAACCATAGTGTAAAGATAAGACTTTGGTCTTGTGGTCTGGAAAAAAATCCAAAGTGCTCCCGAAATATGTATCTTTGATCAAACAAACGACCATGCCAACTACCCGAATTTTAATCGTTGGGGCCTTGGGCCAAATCGGCACCGAACTCACCCAATACCTGCGCGGTATATACGGACCAGAAAATGTTATTGCGAGCGACATCAAGCCAGCAAATGAGGTGGATAGTACAGCAATGCCCTATGTTTGTTTGGATGCCCTTGACGCGGCAGGCCTTCGAGCGTTGCTAAAGGACCAAAACATCAATCAAGTTTATTTGATGGCGGCTATGCTTTCTGCTACGGCGGAAAAAGCCCCAATGAAAGCCTGGAATTTGAACATGAACAGTTTGTTTCACGTTCTAGAAGCAGCCAAAGACGGTTTAGTTGATCGTGTTTTTTGGCCATCGAGTATTGCGGTTTTCGGTCCGACCACTCCAGCGGATCAAACGCCTCAAAAGACGGTCATGGAGCCGACCACAGTTTATGGGATTAGTAAGCAAACGGGAGAGCGATGGTGCGCCTATTACCATAAAAATTACGGTGTCGACGTGCGGAGTCTGCGCTATCCTGGACTGATCAGTTATACCGCGCCTCCAGGGGGCGGG
>CALJFV010000238.1 GCA_938074515.1 uncultured Flavobacteriaceae bacterium | reverse complement strand
TTAATTACATTTGCCGCTGTGAAAGAAAAAATAATTGCAAAAGCGGGAGAGCTCTTTTTAAACTTTGGTTTTAAGAGCATTACCATGGACGACATTGCTCGAGAATTGTCCATGTCCAAAAAAACCATCTACAGCTGTTTTGAAAACAAGACTGCACTGGTTAGATCGGTTACTGAATCCATTTATGGAATTGTCATTTGCGGCATAGACAATATTTGCCAAAAACAACTCAATCCTATAGAAGAGCTTTATGAGATCAAAAAGTTCGTTTCGCTGCAATTAAAAGACGAAAAATCATCTCCTCAATTTCAACTCCAGAAATATTACCCCGAGATTTTTGAGCAAATACAGGGCAATAACTTTGAGCTCATTCACGACATTACGGTAAACAATCTAAAAAGAGGGATTGATCAAGGACTTTACCGCGAAAATGTGAATGTCGAATTTGTCGCAAGGATTTATTTTATCGGCATGACCGGAATTAAAGACGATACGATTTTTCCCATTACTGAATTTCCCAAAATACGCCTTATCGAATCCTATTTAGAGTACCACTTACGGGGTATCGTCACAAAAAAAGGCATGGCGCTACTCAATAAATACACCGATCAACACACACTATGAAAAAGCTTATAATTTTGGTTCTTGCAGGTTTTTATCTCACCCCCTTAAAGGCCCAACAAAGCAGCTACACACTGAGCCTAGAACAAGCCATCGCTCTAGCTCAAGACAGCAGTTACGCCAGTTTGAACGCCAGGCGAGAGATGACTCGGGCCTTAAAAAAGAAATGGGAAACCACCGCTACGGGTTTGCCTCAAATCAATGGCTCCATTAGCTACAACAATAACATCAAACAGCCCGTAACTCTTATTCCTAGTGAAATTACTGGCGGTGCTCCCGGAAGTTTTACCCCTGTTATTTTTGGCACAGAACAAAATGCGACCGCCCAAGCAACACTGGAACAACTGATCTTTGATGGCAGCTATCTCGTGGGCCTTCAAGCAGCCAAAACATTTTTAGATTTTTCAAAAAACGCTTACGAAAAAACACAAATTGAGGTAGAGAAAAGTGTCGTCAACGCCTATGGCAGTGCTAAAATGGCCGAAGCACTTGTTGTGGTGTTTGACAACAATTACAAAACCCTTCAAAAATCATATGAAGAACTTCAAATCGTTTATCAGAATGGTTTGACCGAACTCGAAGCCTTAGAGCAGCTCGAAATTACGTTACTCGAAGTAAAAGGCTATTTAGAAAATGCTGAGCGGAGTCAACTCCTTGCGCAACATTTATTGCGGGCTACCTTGGGACTACCTTTAGACACAGCTTTGATTTTAACCGATGAACTTAACACTCTTGTTTTACGCGCGGCCGAGGAAATAACTCCTGAAATCACTTTGGACCTCCATAAACAAATCGATGTGCGCATCGCAGAAAACTTTACAGAGCAAAGACATTTAGAATGGCAGCTAGAGCGCAGTCGTGCCTTGCCAAGTTTGTCGGCATTTGCCAATTATAGCACCCAAGCATTCAGCAACGATTTTACCTTTACGGACAATACACAACAATGGTTTCAATCCTCTGTCTTGGGCATTAGAATGCAAGTTCCCATTTTTAGCAGTGGGTTTCGCAGCGCCCGTAGCAGCCAGGCAAAAATAGCCTGGGACCAAGCCGAAACTGAGTTTGCGCAAACAAAACAAGCCACACAAATTGCTTTTGAAAATGCTTTAAGCGATTTTAATTTGTCCAAAGACAATTACAACAATGCCTCAAGAAGCTTGAATTTAGCGGAGCGCGTTGCCAAAAAAAATCAAATAAAATTTGACCAAGGAATTGCCAGCAGCTTTGACCTGTATCAGGCACAGTCTCAATTCTATCGGGCACAACAGAACTATTATACCTCACTTTTGGCCTTACTCAACGCCAAAACCGTACTTGAAACCTTTATCAATCCCCCATCTTTTTAATCCGTTACTATGAACAAGTATTTACTCCTTTCGCTTTGGGCCAGTTTAAGCCTTTTGAGCTGCCAAGAAAAGAAACAAACTGTTGAAGAGGTTATTGCCTCTAATGATTTAGAGCAGTTGCGCGCAAAACGTGCAGCGATCGGGGATCAACACCAGTCTCTTTCACAGGATTTAGACGCATTGGATAGAGCCATTGGCAAACTCGACCAAAATGAAAAATTATCTTTGGTCACAGCCCTAGTTATCGCTCCCGAAGTCTTTGAACACTATCTACAGGTTCAGGCAGATGTGGCGACCAAGCAAAACATCGTCCTTTATCCTCAGTTTTCAGGTCAGCTCCAGACATTGCACGTCGCCGTTGGCGATCAGGTTAAAAAAGGAGATCGTTTAGCGACCCTCGACGACAATGGAATGGCACAGCAACTCAATCAACTCATGGTTCAAGAGGCCCTGGCCAAAACTACTTTTGAACGTCAAGAAAAACTTTGGAATCAAAACATTGGAAGCGAATTGCAATACCTGCAAGCTAAGGCACAGTATGAAGCACAGCGCAGTCTAACCCAACAA
>CALJFV010000237.1 GCA_938074515.1 uncultured Flavobacteriaceae bacterium | reverse complement strand
ATTCCTCCACTGCCTGTGTATTGGGTGGTATTGGCTCCCTCTATGTTTTCAAGTTTATATCCTGAAGTCGTTAATGGCAAGAGTCCAAAAGCGCCCCCAAATTTTCCCATGGGAAAAGCAACTGAGAGATAATCGAGAGTTGTGGTCGTGGCCCGCTCGCTATCTAAAGAGGTACTTAGCGTATTGAATTTATGACTTCCCGCAATTGAATAATTGACTAATTTTAAATTCGCCAGCCCCGCTGGATTCAAAAGATTTACGTGAATACTGTCAGAATAAGTACTCACGCCTCCCATAAGCCGGTTTTCAACGGTTCCACGAAAATTTAAATTTCCGATCCCAAAAAAAGAATACGGCGAGGTCGTCCCCTGCCCCCAGATCGGGGCAGTTATGGCAAATGCCATGACGATAATTATTTTTCTGAGCATCAGTCCTGGTTGATCAATAAAATTTGGTTGAGTCCTTCCAATAAAAAATTAGGATGGGCAAAGATGTCATTTTTTATGTGATCTCGCAAAATTTCAAGGTCACCTCCTGTTAAAAATGTCGTTAAATTAGGGTTGTATTGTCTGTACTGATTTATGAATCCATGAATTTCATGTATTAATCCACGAAATGCCCCTTGATGCATCGAGTTTTCTGTGCTGTCTCCAAACATGGCTTCTGTGGCTTTTGCACACAAATTTGGTAATCGCTCAGTGTATTGATGCATTGCTTTATAACGCATGGCGAGTCCTGGACTAATTGCTCCTCCATAATAACCTCCATCGGCATCAATAAAATCATAGGTCACGCAGGTGCCACAATCAATAACTAATGAAGCGGCATTGGGCGCGTGAAATTTAGCGGCACTGACTAAGGCTAATCGATCAAACCCCAATGTTTTAGGAGTCTTGTAGTGATTCTTCACAGGTAATTTTACGTTATGAGTCATTTGCATAACATTCAATTTACTCGAAACGTAATCGAAAAACAGGGGGCGATCCGCACCACTTTGACACCAAATAGCTGACTCCAACTCAGGATAAGTTATTAAGAGATGCTCAAAACCTAGCAGTAAATCCGTTTCCAACCAAAATCCATGAGCGATTAAATTTTCGTCTTTAAACACACCGAACTTTGCACGCGTATTGCCTAAATCGAGCACTAAATTCATAAAAGCCATTGAATATTACAGGAGCGAAAATACAATTTGCCAAGGTATTCTTAGATGAATTTAAGATCAAATTTAAAAAGCATCACGATATTTGAGATATCAACTGACTGAATTTCATGATATTGCATTTTGTTTAACTTTTTTAACAAAAGATTAAACAAAAATTCAAGTATATGCCGTTACTTTGTGACACATAAAAACAATTAGCTATGATTTTTCAAAAATTTATTAAACCTACAACCCTAGCCTTATTGGCGTTCACCTTCACCTTTGTGGCCTGTTCCGATGACGACGAGAACCCGACACCGACGCCCGACCCATTAAATATTGTAGAGACGGCACAAGCCTCTGCAGATTTGACCTCTCTAGTTGCTGCACTTCAAGCCGCTGATGGAGACTTAGTTAACGTATTGAGCGGCGGTGAATTTACTGTATTGGCTCCAACCAATGCTGCTTTTGACACCTTCCTAACGGCCAATGGATTTACCGATTTGAGTGAAGTGCCAACAGATTTACTGGCCAATATTCTGTTAAATCATGTAATCGCTGGTACGGTGATGTCGACAGACCTTACTGCTGCTGGTGCCGGATATACCCAAACCAACGCCACCAATATGGACGGGGATGCCTTGAGCTTGTATTTCAATACAGCAAACGGCGTAGTTTTCAATGGGGTAAGTACCGTAGGTACAGCGGATATCGAAGCGACTAACGGCGTAGTTCATGTCGTTGACCAAGTTATCGGTTTACCGACAATTGCAACATTCGCTACCGCTGACCCTACCTTCGAGACTTTGGTTGCCGCTTTAACGCGTCCAGATTTGGAAGTTCCTTTTGTAACCATTCTAAGTTCTACAGGACAAGGGACTCCACTCACTGCCTTTGCACCGACCAATGATGCGTTTGGTGATTTATTGACCGAATTGGGTATTGATGATCTAAACCAAATCGATGTCAATACTCTGACTGCAGTTTTATTGACCCATGTCGTGGGAGAAGCCAATGTTCGCGCTGAAGATTTAACGCAAGACATGCCAGTTCCTACGCTAGTCGGAGAAAATTTAACTGTAGATCTGACCAATGGACCGCAACTTGTGGATCCTAATGGTCGTGTGGCGAATATCGTAGCCAATAATGTTCAGGCCTACAACGGCGTAGTACACGTTATCGATAAAGTAGTATTACCACTACTCTAGATTAGTTATTTACGATAATGAAAAAGGCCAGCTAATGCTGGCCTTTTTGTTTTAGGCCTAATTGAAGGACTCAAAAAATACAAGGGTATTAGGTCTGAGAATCTTACTCAGTCAGAATATGATATTAGTCCTTCGGGGTGAAAATCAATGAAACGGAAATATCCAAAGCATCATCGATCTCCTTTAACATAAATGAAGGAAGCGGCATATTAAACAAGGAAGGTTGAACCGTAAAGGCCCCAAAAACTTTGTATTGATTTTCTTCGGGCGCTATATTCATGGTCACAGAAATATCACGACTGACTCCACGAAATTGTAAAACCCCGTCCATGACTACATTTTGGCCATTTCGGGTAAACTTTTTGGCCAAAAATCGAACATTAGGGAAATCAAAAACATCCAGCAGTTCCAGAGCATGTGCATCTCGGTTTTCATTACCACTATCAAAGTCTGCAACCTTAGCAGAGACGGCAATCATTTCTAATTGCCCCTGGTTTGTCTGCATTAAACCGACCAATTTTTTGTTAACTCCGGTCCATTCGTGCAAAAGATGCACCCCATTGTAACTTATTTCTGAACGACTCGGATCGAGGTTCCATGTCTTTGTCTCAGAGGTTGGGTTTTGTGCCGTAACACAACCTGGAATCAACATCAAGCTCAAGGCTAAAATGGCAAAAAAACGAACGCTAAATGTTTTCATAATTCAAAAGCTAAAATGTGAGCACTAGGGTTGCCGTAGCGAAGCTACCAAAAGCAGTATAAGCCGCGATGCGGTGCAGGTTTGAGCCTCTCTGACTACCAGCTCCTTCTGCGAGTAAATTGGTTGCCACCATGGCCGAAAAATGAATGCTCGCCAACCATTTGTGGGCTCGAGCGGAGGACAAGCCCTTTTCAGTTCGATTGATCAATGGCGGTGGTGCAAAAAGAGAAAGTCCTGCTCCTGTAAAATAGCTAATGTTCACAACAGCAGCCATTGTTTTATGAGCACTCTTTAAGCGATTGTACTCCCCTGAAGGGCATGAATCACAATTGTAAAGTTTACCCCCTAAAATTCCTTGAGCAATCATAGAGGCCAAAGTGACATACCCCAATGCCTGATGGGCGACTAACATTTTTCGCCTCAACTCAATCTCACGACTGCGCTGCATTGGGGTCAATGGGGCCAATTTAGCCTTTCGCACAAGGCCATTTTCACCCCACAAAATGCGCTGAGTAAACAACATTTTTTTTGGCAATAAGGGCATGACTTCCTCTTGTTCAATCGATCCAAAAACATCGTCGAGTTCTTGGGCATTGCTCTCAATTGCCACAAACCACAAGAAGAGAAAAAACCATAAATTCTTCGGTGAAAACATATTTAAGCCTTGGTTACTACCAGAGTATTATCCGATAGAGTAGTGGTATATTTTTTCAGACCTCCGGACGTTGCTCCCGAATCGCAAGACTGAACATTATTTCCATCATTTGTGTAGGTATTCCCGTGATTCCCACAAGTCCAAGTCCCTGAGGAATAGCTCCATAGATTATTCGTCCCGCGGTGCGGACAACAATTGTCATAGGCCGCAATCTCTGTCGCGCTGAGGCGCAAAAGTAAAATGCCTGCATTCAAAATATTGGTATATCCTCCTGGGTTTGCAAGGTTCGCAAAATTTGCATTATCCAAATCTACCGTAACTACATTACCATTAATTTCATAACCCGAGGTTTCGCCAGGTTGGTCTGTATTGGTTGGTCCTGAAGTTCCATCTGAATCACTGGAACAAGCTTCCAGAAATGAAAGGCCAAAAAAGGCAAATGCGACCGATGGGCAAGTTTGTGTTAGAAAGTGTCTTCTGGTTTGTTTCATAGTTATGCTTTTTTACAACGTATTTTCTGCTAAGATTTATTTTTCAAAACCCTATTATAGAGTAAAACAATCAAAATTGGGAATACCCTACCAGTTTTTAACGAGTGAAAACAACGCCGTGCTTAAAAATTTTTCATTGAAGATAAGAATCTTTTTACGCCAAAAGAATAGAAAGGCTCCAGAAATGAAAAAAAGCGACCAAATCAGAAGATTTAATCGCTTTTTGAAGTGGTACCTCCAGGAATCGAACCAGGGACACACGGATTTTCAGTCCGTTGCTCTACCAACTGAGCTAAGGTACCTCCTGCTGCGGCTATTGCGTTGCAGCGGGTGCAAATATAAATTTATTTTGGCGTCTGCAAAACAAAAATTTCATTTTTAAATTGGATAAAATCATCCTGATATCGCGCATTATTTTGATTTTAAAATTGCATGATCCCTGGCACTGATTTCAGGATTCGCGCCAGCGCGTGCCGCAACAATACTGCCTATTCTCACGGCGTAATCCAGTGCTTCTTCCGGGGGTTTGTTGCCAATAATTAACCCGTGGACTAAGGCCGCCAAAAAACTATCCCCTGCTCCTACCGTATCGACAACTTCGACTGAGTAACCCAAATGTTTATACCAAGCCCCTTTATAATACAATCGCGCTCCATCCCCGCCAAGGGTAATACACCAAACTTTATGAGAATTGTAATTTGAAAGTTTATGACACCTGTCATCGATGGAATGCATGGTCTGAAAGCCCAAGGTCGTGGCAAACAAAAAATCCAATTCTTCTTCATTCATTTTGATCATGCTGGCCTCCTGCATTGTCTGTTTTATCCAAAATAAATCGAAGTGTGGTGGGCGAAGATTCACATCAAATACTGTAAACAGGTTGGGTAATTGGGCTTGTTTTAGCTTTGTTTGATTGGGCTTGTGACGCATGGCTAAACTCCCAAAAATTAGCACTTTCGCAGATTGCAAAGAAGACTCCAATTCCTTTACAAGCTCAAGATCATCCCAAGCCGCAGGATCTTCTATGGTATAACGCGCGGCTCCATTATCATCAAGCACAACATTAACTTTTCCCGTGCTTAGCGTATTATGCAAACGCACCCCTTGAGTCGCAAGACCCTTTTGTTCCATATAATTTAGAACCCCTTGACCCAAATTATCACGGCCGATGGTGCTGATCATAAGGACATCAGTCCCCAGGCTATTTAGGCGTTGAGCCACATTAAAGGGGGCCCCTCCGATTACGGATTGATCGGGAAAAACATCCCAGAGAATCTCACCCCAACATATGGCCTGTGGCGAATCAGGCATCATGGTCCACTAATTCCTTTTCTAAATCTTCAAGAGAAATCCCTTTGGTTTCGGGCATTTTCAGCAAGGCCCACAGTAATTGCAAAACCATCATAAACGCAAAGAAATAGTAAATCACCTCCAAATTATCACGGAATAACCCTTGTTTATCATCGATAAAAAATGGGGTAATCATAGTAATTAATGCCGCGAAAACCCAATGGGTTCCTGTACCCCAGCTCTGGCCATAAGAGCGCACTCGATTGGGAAATATTTCTGAAATAAAGACCCAAATCACAGCCCCTTGACCGATGGCATGAGCCGCAACAAATAGACAAATAAACGTCAGCAGTAAAGCAGGACTTAGGGCATACTGAAAACATACACCGACCATAATCAGGCTCAAGATATAACCCACAGATCCTATTATGATTAATTGGCGACGACCGAGTCTATCGATCAATCGAACACCGATCAGGGTGAATATCAAATTGACAATTCCGATCGCAATAGAATTAAAAAGCGAATCACTGCCTCCTAATCCGGCTTGTTCCAATATTTGTGGAGCGTAATAAAGAACAAAATTTATTCCCGAAAGCTGATTAAAAA
>CALJFV010000236.1 GCA_938074515.1 uncultured Flavobacteriaceae bacterium | reverse complement strand
TTATTGAGTCTCACTTCCTTTTGACCAGAGATCCAAGTACTTTTGGCTTATCTTTTTGTAATCGTGATGTTCCTCTACAAACTTTCGAGCTTGTTCCCCTAATACGACTCTTTGGGTGGGATGATCTATGAGCTCTATGATCAGGGATGCAATTTTTTGTGCGTCGGGAAGTGCATTTAGTGCCACACAATGCTCGGGAATGTCATAATGTTTTCGCCATTCTTTTTCGGCACAGGTCAGTAAGACTTTTCCTTGAGCCATAGCTTCGAGCGCATTATAGCCTTGGTCATAACCTAAGACTTGATCCAGTACAATATCACTTTGGGTTAGTTTTTCCATATACTCATCATATGGCAAGTCCTGTGTTCGAATGATCTTGCAGGAATTCACGCGCTCTTTGGTGACAATCTCTAGCGCTTTATCAAAATAATCGCTGCCCTTTTTGAAGTAATTTTTTGTGTTTACCCCGTGAAATATGATGGGCTTTTTATTCTCATTTTGTGGTATAAATTTTATGCGCTCAACATTTATCGGATTGGGAATAAGGCCGAGATACTTCTCTACCCCTTGATAAGGCAGAGCGTAATCTAAATCACTAGCGATGTAACCATGACATAGTTGAGCCACTGCCTTGTGCAGCGCTAAGTGTTCATGACTGAGGTATTTCAAAATTGGCGCATAATCCTTTTGACTGACTTTCCCCTGAAAAAAAGGTTCTAGGATAGAGTAGCGAAAGTTTTTGTCCATAGCGAATTTAACGCTGATATAATCTGTGCCACATGCCATAACAAATAATTTGTCATTATGCTTGGCAAGCCAATTCACAAACCTCAGCTCGTATTTGGGCCCTATACCCAAAGGGCTCTCATTGATGATTTGAACGATATCGTATCCTTGCAGCGCATTTTTATGATGCATGGCCGAGCGGAGCATTAGCCACGAAGAAACATCAAAACCACTCAGGCGGAAGATTAAATTTTTGAGCCGTCTTAAAAACCCTTTTTGAAACCGGCGAATGAGTTTAATGTCGACGGGATAATTTTTAAAATAATCTCCGTCTCCCACCAATATAACATCATGGCCTAAATCTTTTAAACCTTCTTTGAGGGAATTGTGCAATCTACTGTATTCGCCTACTAAAAGTATCTTCATATCTTTGCGAGAGACCACTAAGTTAGCCTATTTGAGCGAAGTTAAAAATATTCATGTTTGCCTGGTCGCCATCTCGCTCGGTACTGGTGGTGCTCAACGCGTAGTCGCGGCACATAGCCAGATGTTAAGCGCATTAGGCTATCAGGTCACTATCGCAATTTTGCGCGACCCAGTAGATTACGCTTACAGCGGTGAATTATTGCATTTAGGTGGAAAAAATCCAGATCAAAATGGACAAAATAAGGTCAATCCAAAATTAAAAGAAGCCAGAGGATTGGCCACCAAACCCTGGCAACGCCTATGGAGATTGTATCGTTATATAAAGCGACATCGTCCTGATGTGATTATAGATCACCGTTCTAGAACCAGTATTTTAAAAGAATGGGTATATCGAAAACTTATTTATGGAAAAACTCGTGTGATTTACGTTTGTCACAGTGCCTATGCGCCAATTTATCTTACAGACCATCCTAAATGGTTTGGGAGGATGACAATTAATCACTCCGCTCATGTTGGGGTATCGCGATATATCACTCAAGCGTTGATGCCAAAATATGGATTGAGCAACCGAAGCTATATCCCAAATTTCGTGTCTAATCAGTGGCTCGATGAGGTTAAAATGCAAACAGCGATACAATCACCATACCTTCTTTGGTTTGGCCGTCTTGATGAATCGGTCAAAGATGTGGGATTGCTGCTTGAGGCTTTTGATCAGAGTGTTGCCAGAACAAAGGGATATAAACTGATTATTTTGGGGTCTGGACCAGATGCTTTAGCACTTCAAAACAAGGCCAAGGATAGGAGGATTGAGCATTCAGTTGAGTTTTTATCGTTTGATCCAAATCCTCAGGATTTAATTAGAGGCGCGAAATGTGTTTGCTTGACGAGTTACTATGAAGGTTTCCCTATGGCCTTACTCGAAGCCCTGAGTTTAGGGACTCCTGTGATTTCATTGGATATCTTGTCCGGACCCGATGAATTGGTTGAAGACCGAGTCAACGGTCTGCTGGTCCGTGAGCGAAATAGTCGTATTTTTGGTGAGGCCATCGATACTTTATGTCTCGATGAGTCGTTTTACACAAGAGTTAAGTCTATGGCACAAACTTCGGTAGCGGGGTATGGCGCGGATAAGGTGTCCCAAAAATGGAGAGAATTGATCGAGCAAGATTATGACCACAATTGACCAGTTAAAAATTATTCAAATCCCAAAAATTCACGATCCTCGGGGTAATTTGTCTGTCATCGAGGGAGATGTTCTGCCGTATCGCATAGAGCGGGTGTACTATCTTTATGACGTGCCGTCTGATGCAGCGCGCGGAGGGCATGCACATAAGGAACAGCTCGAATGTCTTATTGCTTTAAGCGGAAGTTTTTCGGTGCTTTTGGATGATGGAATAAATCAAACCAGAGTGGTGCTGAACAAACCCAACCAAGGCTTACTAATCCCCACCGGAATATGGCGATCGTTAGATGATTTTTCTTCGGGGGCTGTTTGTTTGGTCCTTTCCTCTGGTCGCTTTGAGGAAGCTGATTATATTCGGGAATATGCCGATTTTTTAACGGCCAAAGGCCGATAGCCTTAATCCAAAACCAGCGAGAAATCTTTGGGTTGAAAGTCCAAAACGCAAAATCCATCCTGGGAGTGTCACAAGTATTCGTTGTAGGGTATTTAGTGATGATTTTTCCAAGGCATTAAAATAGGATTTTGCTCGTTTTTGATCCCCAGCCATTTGATACTTCAAACCAATTGAGAAGCGATTTAAGTCTAAATAGACCTTGAGGGATTTGTTGTTTTGAGCCAGAGGTTCATATCGATCTAAATCGATAAAATGGCGTTTCAGCGTAGGGGCGTGCGAAACCCGGTTACTGCTATACTGCAGATGTCTTGCGGTGATTGAATTGACCCAATACATGGGTTCGTTCAAAGCCGCTCGGATCCATAAATCTGTGTCCTCGCCTGCGCCCATGGTAATCGTAGGGTCAAAACCTCCGAGATTTTGGAAAAAATTCTTTGAAAAACACATGGCTGAGGTCCAAGCTGGGGCGTCCTTTTTTGCCATAGTAAAATAGTCATGAACAGCACCTTGCCAGCCTGGTGCATGAGCGCGCAGTGGCGTGTCCACGGGTTTTATAAGTCTGGGGGTGAAGGCTTTTTCATAGCCTGTAGCCATCCACTGGGCTTGAGGAAAATGGGCGATGAGTGCGTTGAGGTGTTCCAGGTGCTGTGGATGCCAATAATCGTCTGCATCTAGAAAGGCGATATAGGGAGTTTGTGCCTCCTGAACGCCTTTGTTTCGGGCGGGTCCGACTCCTTGATTTTTTTGGCGAATTAACCGAAGTCTAGAATCGGTAAATTCTTCGACAATTTTGACACTGTGATCATTAGAACCGTCATCAATGACGATGACCTTATATTCAGAATAGGATTGGGCAAAAACCGAGTTCAAGGTAGCCCGAATTTCGGCAGCCTTGTTGTATAAGGGAATCACTACAGTAAATTGCGCCATTATCCTTTGTGTTTATATTTCGAAAAATAATAAAACTTATAAAGGTCCAATACGCGAACACTAGGGAATTTTGAAGCCAGTTGCCCACGCATGATCGGCAAGAACGGACCTAAACACGCGCTCAGCAAGCCGGAAAGTCTCAGACGACTCATTGTGTTAAAAAATTTTTGGATACTGGTGAAATCCTCTGAGATCATTTCTCTTTTCTCGGCCCAAACTATAGTCTGCATGGCTTGCTCAACTTTACTGAGGTAGCTTTCACAAGGTTCTAGGCCCGTATGAATGACCGGATTGTCGATATGCTTCACTGAGATGCCCTGACGATACAATTGAAAAGAAAACACATTGTCCCAGCCATAGCGTTTAACATCAGGTGCATTGAGGGATAAAAAAACCTGCTTATCAATCAATAAATTTTGAGATATAATGTAATGCGGGTTGCGTTGTCTTTCTTGTGCTGTTTTCGCTTCTCGTTTTTTTCCATAAATCCAGCGCAGAAGCATGGCTTGAGCTGGCTTTTCTTTTTTGTACTGGACTCCGCCAAAAACCATTTGGGATGTGCCCAGGGCCAATAAATATTTTTTGATAAAATCATCTTGAGCGGGCAGTACATCTGCGTCTAAGAAAAGGAGCTTTTTGTATTTGGCTTTTTGTGCCAACAGGTGACGCGTTGCGGTGCGACCAAGATTTTCAGTGTTTCTAAAAATCAAAACAGATTTAAGATTCTGTAAATTGCTCAATGCTGCTTCACGGGTGGAATGATCATCTCCAATGATTAATTCTATAGGTGCTTCTGTTCGCTGAATTTCGCGACATAGTCGCTCAACCAATGGCGTGACATCATCATTAAAAGTGGGGATCAGTATCGAAAGCATCTTGGCGTAATCATGGCTAATTTACGATTTTCGTCATGTACTGACACGACTTTTTATTACATTCGAATATGTTATTGCTTAACGCTGTGTCCCGACAATATTATATTGCATTTCTGTTTTTTTTGATTTGTCAAGGGATGTTTGGGCAAAACCCTCCCAAGAAAAATTTCTTACCAAACGATTTTTTCGTTTTAAGGGAAGCCACGGGTCGCATCATAGATACTATGGACTTGGGCTATTACCGGGCTATTGGGGTTACCAAAGCTTGGCAACTCACCACAGGAAGTCCAAAGGTGCTGGTGGGACTCTCTGATGCTCGGGTAGACCCTGAGCAAAAGGATTTTGCTGGAAAGACTCGAGTCTTGAGGGCGGTGGACTTTCAAAATGGACATGGAATGGGGGTCGCAGCCATAGCTGTGGCACAAGGGGACAATGATTTTGGAATCCCGGGCGTATGTTATGACTGTAGCTTAGTGACCAC
Organism: uncultured Flavobacteriaceae bacterium; assembly: GCA_938074515.1. GTDB lineage: Bacteria > Bacteroidota > Bacteroidia > Flavobacteriales > Flavobacteriaceae > BACL21. The sequence continues at coordinate 1,210 of CALJFV010000236.1, read as the reverse complement.
AAATTACGGAAACCCCAACTTAGAAATGTTAGTGGAATTGGCTGATGCTGGAGCCAAAGTGATCAACTGCAGTTGGGTCAGTTCGATTGCCACAAAGAGAGGTCAAGAAGTAATCGATGATTTGTTGGGCCGTGGTGTGGTGGTGGTCGCTGGGGCAGGCAATCAAAATTGGAATGAGAACAAGGGTCAAAAAAAATATTATCCTGCATCATACGACGGGGTGATTTCGGTGTCTTCGGTCATGTATCAGCACCAAAATTGGCAAGATGCACTGAAGTATGAAGAGAGTGGTAAGCCTTATGTTGAAAATATGTGGGGAATGGTCGGGCGTACTGCAGAAATTAATCTTAAAAAAGCGGAACCTGAATTTCGGATTTACCCGCAATCGACAGCGACCTTAAATAGTGAAGTCGATTTACTCGCGCCCACAGTCGGCGTGATGCGCTATAGTCAGTGGGTTACCCAAGGTATTTTGAGCTATAATACCTATCAAGGAACCTCGACAGCGGCTCCCATGGTCACAGGGACCATAGGATTGATGTTTTCTTTACGTCCGGAGTTACGAGCCGATGAGGTGGAGACTATTCTGAAATTGACGGCAAAAAATATTGATCACATAGAGGCCAATGCTCCTTTTAAAGGTTATTACGGGGCAGGGATGCTTCAAAGCGGGGCCGCATTAGAATTAGTGTCGTCACTTTATGACGCGGAAGGGGTTTCTGTGATAAAGGACCAAAAATTTAGTCGGTGGACTCAAAAGCTAACGGCCTTTAATCGAGCCGTAATTTTGAAAGACATTCAATTTACAGAGCAGTCGGTTTTTACTTTAAGGGCCCGGAAACAAATCATTCTTAAACCCGGTACGCGATTGGCGCCGAATAATAAAAAAGGCATTAAATTATCTATCGATAGGGGCCTTAACTTAATTCCTTAATTAGGCTTCTGATTTTTTCTGCACAACCTCGAAAATCCTGCCCCCCTCACATTTGAGTGTTCTAGAGGGGTGCTTTAACAAAAGCGCGTAATCGTGCGTAGCCATGAGAATACTCCGCCCATTTTTGTTGAGGTCCTTGAGTAAACTCATGACTTCCATGCTGGTTTGTGGGTCAAGATTTCCCGTTGGCTCATCGGCAACAATCAGTTCAGGGTCATTGAGTAAAGCTCTCGCAATAGCGATTCTTTGCTGTTCTCCTCCAGACATTTGATAAGG
>CALJFV010000235.1 GCA_938074515.1 uncultured Flavobacteriaceae bacterium | reverse complement strand
GGGTACCAAAAGTGTTACTCAAGTCATCTTGCTCATCATTGTCATGAATTTAGTTTTTTCTTTTGACTCTATTTTAGGGGCAATGGCACTTACCGATGAATTTTGGGTCATGGCTACCGCAATTGTTGCCGGTGGCCTGCTTATGATCTGGCTTTCTGGCCGGGTGACAGCATTCCTCAAGAAGAATCGTTTGTATGAAGTGCTTGGGCTGTTTATATTGTTTATTGTTGGCATCATGTTGCTTTCAGAAGGAGGGCATTTAGCGCATATTTATGTGTTTGGCAACCCGATAACCCCGATGTCTAAAACCACTTTTTACTTTGTGATCACCGTTCTTATTTTAATTGACATCGTTCAATCAAAATATCAGAAAAATCTAAAGCGAAGTGGACAAAAACATTAGTCTTTGGGATCATTGCGACCCACAGAAACACGCGCCACAAATCGTTGCAGTTAAGTTATCGGCTAAGGGAGAGCGCTCTGTGCGTCAACATCATCCTTGGATTTTTGATCAAAATATTATCAAAACCAATAAATCGCCTAAAGCAGGGGATGTCGGGGTTGTTTTTGCTCATAAATCAAATAAGGTGATCGGATTAGGCTTATTGGACCCCCATTCTCCGATCGCCCTTAAAATGATGCACTTTGATGAAGGGGTAAAAATTGATGAAGACTTTTTTCAAAAACTTCTGCACAAAGCTATTGAAAAGCGCAAACCGTTAAGGAATATTACCAACGCCATGCGCTTAGTCTTTGGTGAAAATGATGGCCTACCTGGTCTGATTGTCGATCAATACGATGGTGCTTTAGTGCTAAAGATTTACAGCCTTATGTGGTTGCCTTATGTACGACAAATCCAAAAAATTCTATCGGAATTATTGGCGCCACAAACAATTCTTTTACGCGCTAATCGTCATGTGTCCCGTGCTTTGAAGCTCGAAGAAGAGGATCAGGTGAATTTGATATTCGGTACATTACCCAATCCTGAAATAGAATTCCATGAATATGGAGTACGTTTCTTAGCCCACTTAGTTAAAGGTCATAAGACTGGGTTTTTTCTGGATCATCGAAGCAATCGCCATAGAGTAGGGCAATTGTCACACGGCAAACGTGTGATTGATGTTTTTGCCTATGCTGGAGGATTTGGGGTCCACGCTTTGGCTAATGGTGCAAAACAAGTGACCAGTATCGACATTAGCGCCCAAGCCTTATCCCTTGCAGAAAAAAATGCTGCTTTGAATGAATTTTCAGGAATGCATGAGACGCTCTGTGGAGATGCATTTGACTTACTTCATCAACAGATAAAGAAAGGAATACAATACGATGTAATTGTTATCGATCCGCCGAGCTTTGCCAACAGCGCCGATGGAGTTGATTTAGCCTTGAACAAATACGAAACTCTGGCGCGCCTTGGGATTCAGCTGGTGGCTAAAAAAGGCTGGTTGATTTTGGCTTCTTGTTCCTCTAGGGTAAATATGAATGAATTTTTACAAGCGCATAATAAAGCCTTTGCGACAGTTAAAACTCAAGAGTTCAGTTTAGTAGAAACTACTGGTCATGACATTGACCATGCCGTTGGGTTTGAGCAAGGTCATTACTTAAAAACAGCTTATTACAGAAGACGTTAAGAAGATATGGTCAGTTGACCTTTTGAAAACGCGGTCAATTGAGCTCTTCTGGACTCAGTTTATTGATTATCAGCAAGATGATTAGAGAAATCGCACCACAAAGCGTAAAGCCTAAGAAAATTGGCCAAACCTGATTCTGGATAAATGTTCCGATAAACGTGCTGATGGGTAAGGCCATAATGGTGGAGATGAATCCTGTAAGTGCTGCGGCCATGCCAGCAATATGTCCCATGGGTTGCATGGCGAGGGCCCTTAGATTGCCAAACAAAAATCCGATAGCAAAAAATTGAAGGCCAAAAAAGAACATTAGAATTTCAATACCCGGATTTTCTTGACCGTAATAGAGGATCACGAATAGAAGGGCAACGCCAAAAAAGCCATAGAGCGCTGTGGTGACCATTTTTTTCATGCCAAAACGCATAACCAAATGACCATTTGAAAATATGGCCAAGCCAATGGCAATGGATAATCCGGCAAAAATCAAAGGAAATTCTTCCTTTAGGTCGTATTGCTGGTGAAATATTTGCTGAGCACCACTTAGGTAAACCATAAATGAGCCAAAAACGAGGCCTGAAATCAGCGTGTAACCCATAGTTTTTGGCTGTTTGACAACTTCGCCTAGGCCATGAATGTAATCCTGAATCTTAAGCGTTCTTTTATTGCTGGGGTTTAAGGTTTCAGGTTGACGTTTCCAAAACCAAAGCGCCACAATACCACTACACCAAAGTTGCATCAGAAAAATAGATTGCCAATCAAAATGATCGAGCACCAATTTTCCTATGGCCGGAGCCACAATAGGGACCAGTAAAAAGACGACAGTTACAAAAGACATGATGCGCGCCATAGGATTTCCTTGGTATTGATCGCGAATTATAGCAATACTTATGGTCCGGGGCGCAGAGAGTCCAATGCCTTGAAGAATTCGTCCTGCAATCATATATTCTATAGTTTCAGCCCGCACACAAATAAAGCTGGCAAATAGAAAAAGGATAAAACCTAAATAAACCACGGGCTTGCGGCCCAAATTATCTGATAGAGGACCAAAAACCAATGGGCCAATCCCTAGGCCCAAAAAGATCATGGTGATGATAAGCTGATTTTGCGTGGGCGTTTGGGTGTTTACGGCAAGACCGATGACATCTAATGCGGGGAGTAAGGCGTCAATGGCTAAAGCTACTACTGACATCAACGATGCCATAAGCGCTATAAATTCTACGGAACTTTGATTTGCTTTTGCCATGGGTGCAAATGTAATAGAATAAATACTGTCGGGTTCGTTTTATGGCCTGTGTTTATTTAACCGGGCAGGGTATAAACTAATATTTTGTATTTGACATAATATATATTATAGTGCAATAGGATCAATGTAAAATGACAGTGTTGTACCTATTAACATTCGTGTTGCTCTAGCCCAAACAGAAAGGTATAATGATTCATTATCTATGTATATTTACCCCTATAGGTTCACTACATTACAATATAGTTAATTTAGAATATATTTTGGCCGATTTGTGATCAGTTAACGTCTCTACCTAAAATTAAATTTGCGCCAAATATTAAATGCTATGGAACTCTTTTCATTGGTCGGTAATCTTGCGGCCTGTCTTACAACCATAAGTTTTTTACCACAAGCGATAAAAACAATTAAATCTCGGGATACACAACAGCTTTCGCTGCCGATGTACCTTATGTTTGTTGCTGGTGTTACTCTTTGGATTGTCTATGGGCTTTATGTAAATTCAACCCCGATAATTGTTGGTAATATCATTACCTTTCTTCTTGCCGGAAGTATTTTAATGGTGAAGATTAAATCCACTTTTGGTTCAAAGCGCGGCTGATTATAATTTCTTATCTTCGTGGACAAGCCCTTCATTCTTTTTTTATTTAAAATACTACCTTTCTGTATGAGAACTTTGTTTACATCATTACTGCTTCTTGCTTTATTCATTAATCCCTTGTTGGCTCAAGAACGTCCTATTGAAATTGAAGACGAACGAAACAATAATCGTCTTAGTTTATATGCGATAAACAAGAACCTACAGGATTTTGACGTTATTGTCTATGTAAACGGCACTGGATTTCGTCAGCGTGCTGGAAAGCCTCGTGCAGTGCGCGTTCCTGCGCGATCTCGTGTTGAAGTCAGCAGTTTGATTATTGAACGTGATCAAGAGCCAAAATATGAATATACGCTTGAAGTTCATGAAGAACTTTCACGTCGTTCGCTGGTGAAAGAGGCGGAACTGATTAGAATTCAACCAAAATGGCCCCTTACCATATACAAACCAACACTATGTACCACAAATTGTGATACGCTAATTTCAGCCCTAGATGAGAGTCCTTATCTCTATACCCTAACAGAAATTGATGCCTATCCAAAAGTGCGTGAACAGCTCTCTAAATTAATCGTTGGTGGTGAAGAGCGTTTGGACGAAATGGATACCCCTATTGTTATGATGGCAGGTAAAATGTATCTGACCTTATCCACTTATGATGAAGTCATGAGTGCCATGGAAGAGTTAGAATAGAAGTTTTGTTAACCGCACTGAGATTAAATCTTTTATTACTGAGATTTAATCTTTTATCACTAAAACTGAAGCTTTATAACCAGTCAAAAGATTCCATTCTTTGGCTGAAATTATAAATCCTTTTTCGTTATAAACGTGCAATTCAGCTGTATTTGGTCCACTACTCCCCTGATTAATCGCTTCAAATTCAATACGATTTGCCCCAGGCTGCAACGATAAGGTGAACCCTGAGAAACTGGATCCTAAGAAGACACTTGACTGAACCACATCGCCGTTAACATAGACCCGAATTAAATCACCATCGACATATTCGTGATCACGATATTTTATTTGGACAAAATCTCCAGATGTGGTGACATCTCCTAAATCTTGATCGCGGGCAAATTCTGGGCGTGGTTCTTTATCTTTTTGAAAGGCTTTAGGCGCTTTTCCGGGAAGATGATCCAGAAGCCCATCCGAGGCAGTCATGTCGAGTTGTTTGGGCGCATCACTCGGGGGCGGAAATTGCATTTTAGGATCTCGGTCTTTAAAAGGAATTGTCAAACTAACGGGTGGTTTGTTTTCAGGCACTAAACTGGTGGGACTAGGCTGAAAAAATGGATTTTCTCCAACAGAATTTGAATTAGATCCATCAATTTGGCCGAAACACCCCGACCAAAGCATAGAAAACAGTCCTATGGTCAATCGAGTTCGTTTTCCGCTTAAATGCCCCATCGTTTGGTTAATAAAAATCATCACACTTTAAAATTAACGATTTTCTCCACCACTGTTAACTTATAATGGGGTTTTGACGAAAGATTAACAACAATTACCTAATGGTCTCTTTGCTATATTATTTACTCGAACCACCAGGCATTGTTGGGCGCAGTTCGATTTTACTTGGAAGACTCCGCGGGTGCATTGAAATTAATTGAACCACGATTTGTCCGAGATCTTCTTTTTGAATTTTCCAATAATCTTCATCAGTGGGTACGTGATCGTTAAAATAGGTCGCTACAGACCCAGGCATAATGGTGGTCATTTTTACCCCGTACGCACGAAGATCTAACATTGCCGCTTGAGTAAATCCGGTCA
>CALJFV010000234.1 GCA_938074515.1 uncultured Flavobacteriaceae bacterium | reverse complement strand
TGTTTTTCTTCAAAAAATGTGTGCTGTAGCTTAAGTTGTAGTTGAGCTAATTGTTAAATATTTTTAGGGCTCCTTCCTTGTATTTACATAATGCTGAAAATCAGTTAAATACTAATCTTATTTTTGAATTTTAAGAATTGTGAATTTTCGAGTTGTAGCAGTTTGTATACTTATTGTATAGTTTTTTTATTTCACAGCCCATTAAATTTGTGCTATTTTGACCTCATTATGTGCTCTTTTCACTTACCAGAAAATGGCGCACTAAATATTTACTTAAAGACCAAAAAATTGCGATGAATTCTAAAAAGACCAATAAATCTATATATCTGGGGAATCAGCCCTATCAATCCGAAGAAAAGGAAATTCAAGGAACTGAAGTCAGCATCAATGGGGAGACGTATTACAAAATTAGTAATGCGGATAAAATGCGACCATTTTTCATGAGTTTAGTTAGTCATTCAGATCATTGGATGTATATTTCAAGTACAGGAGGCTTGTCCGCAGGACGGATTAATAGTGATCATGCTCTTTTTCCTTATTACACTGATGATAAAATTACAGAGTCTTTTGAGTATACCGGGAGTAAGACCATAATTTTGGTTGACGATGCCGAGCGCAGGTTGCTTTGGGAGCCCTTTTCAGGACGTTATTCTGGCGTATATCGAATTGAACGTAATTTATATAAATGCGTTTATGGCAATAAATTGATTTTTGAAGAAATTAACCACGATCTTGGGCTTAACTTTAGCTATGAGTGGGCGACGAGTGAGCGTTTTGGTTTTGTAAGAACATCCACCTTGACCTCCAGTTCTTCTCAGGAATTAAGTGTAAGTGTCCTTGACGGGATACAAAATATTTTACCCTATGGGGTTCCGGAAGGATTGCAGGCCGGCAGCAGTAATCTTGTGGATGCCTACAAAAAGTGTGAATTAGAATCACATCACCTTGGTCTGTATGCGTTAAGCGCTATTATTTCGGATAAGGCCGAACCCAGTGAGGCCCTAAAGGCCAATGTCGTGTGGTCCCTTGGTTTGAATGAACCAACGGTTTTACTCTCTGCCAAGCAGATAGACACCTTTAGATCAGGGGGCGCGATTCAGACGGAATATGATATAAAGGCAGAGCGTGGCGCTTATTTTGTTGCTGAGTCTTTTGAACTGTCTGCTGGGTCTAACAAAAATTGGTGCATGGTGGCTAATTTGAGCCAAGGTATGAGTGATATCATTGGCCTGCGGGAATCTCTTAAAACACCGGATCAACTGCACCGTGAATTAACACAGGATATTGCCCAGGGAACTGAGCAACTCATTGCGCTAATTGCTGCCAGTGACGGACTGCAGCTTACTGCCGATCGTCGCCGAAATATTCGACATTTTGCAAACACTATGTTTAATGTGATGCGCGGTGGTATTTTTGACAATAACTATAAAATAGAGAAGGCCGATTTTATGGCCTATATCGATCGCGCAAACCATAAGGTATATTTTAAAAAGGAGAATCAGATGGCTGGTTGGCCCCAGCAGTTTGATTTATTTTTCCTGCAAAACGAGGCAAAAAAGGATGATGATCTGAATTTTCAACGTCTCTGTGCCGAGTATCTTCCGTTAAAATTTAGTCGTCGCCATGGAGACCCCAGTCGCCCATGGAATAAGTTTTCGATAAACCTACGCAACGAGGATGATGGTTCAAAAATTTTAGATTATCAGGGTAATTGGCGCGATATCTTTCAAAATTGGGAAGCCTTAGCTCATGCTTACCCCGAATTTATCGAGGGCATGATTTTCAAATTTCTCAATGCCACCACCTTTGACGGTTACAATCCTTATCGTGTGTTTAAGGATGGTTTTGAATGGGAAACTATTGAGCCGGATAATCCATGGTCTTACATTGGCTATTGGGGGGATCATCAGATCATCTATTTATTGAAGTTTTTAGAGTTCTTAAAGGCCTATTACCCAGAAAAACTCGAGACCTATTTTGCTGAAAATTCATTTGTTTATGCCAATGTACCTTATCGAATTAAGCCTTATTCAGATTTACTAAAGAATCCAAAAGATACCATTGAGTTTGATCACGAGAGAGAGGCGAAAATACAGTTTAAAAAGGATGAAATAGGCGGAGATGGAGCGCTATTAAGGGAAACACACGTCTTCATTTATAAGGTCAATTTTATTGAGAAAATTATGGCCACAACCTTGGCCAAAATGGCGAACTTCATCCCGGAGGGGGGCATTTGGATGAATACGCAGCGTCCAGAGTGGAATGATGCCAACAATGCCTTAGTGGGCAATGGAGTCTCCATGGTGACGCTCTATTATTTGCGGCGCTTTCTCGTATTTTTTAAAGATGTTTTGGCTCAGACCAAGCATAAGGAAGTGGCTGTCTCTGATGAATTACTGCAGTGCTACGTTCTTATGAAGGAGACTTTGGTCAAACACAAAAACCTCCTTGAACAGCCCATGACAGATCATCAGCGCAGAAGTATTCTGGATGGATTAGGTGTTCCGACGAGTGTCTATCGTGAAAAAATTTATAATGAGGATTTTTCCGGTAAAAAATCCCCAATGTTACTGAGTGATTTGACTGAATTTATTGAGCTAGCATTGTCTCATCTGCAACACTCAATCCGGGCAAATAAACGCTCTGATAATCTGTATCACGCCTATAACTTGATGACCGTAGTTGAGGATGGTGGCATTTCAATTACCCACTTACCGGAAATGCTAGAGGGTCAAGTTGCTGCGTTGAGTTCGGGATATCTCTCTATGGAACAAAGCCTCGAGGTGCTTGATGCCCTAAAAGCAAGTGCACTATTTAGAGAAGATCAGTACAGCTATATATTGTATCCCGACAAGACCTTGCCGCGCTTTTTAAAGAAAAATAATATTGATCCACAAATCTTAGCCACTTCTAAACTTCTGTCACAGCTCGTCTCTGAAGGGAATTTGGAAGTTGTGACTAAAGATTGCCTTGGGGGTTACCATTTTAATGGTAATTTTAATAATGTCAATTACCTGAATAAGGCATTGTCTAATTTGCCCGAGAAATACCAAATGCTGGTACAGGAAGAAGGCAAGCTTATCGAAAGCATCTATGAGTCGATTTTTAATCACAAATCATTTACGGGACGCTCAGGAACATTCTTTGGATATGAAGGACTTGGCTCAATCTATTGGCACATGGTTTCAAAGTTACGCCTTGCTTTATTCGAGGTTACCAAGAAGGCTGTTGCCCATAAAACAGATCCAAAAATTATCGGTCGATTGTACGATCATTATTTTGAAATAAATGCCGGAATTGGGGCGCATAAATCTCCAGAACTCTACGGAGCATTTCCAACAGACCCTTATTCCCATACTCCGGGGGGGAAAGGAGCGCAACAGCCGGGAATGACAGGTCAAGTAAAGGAAGATTTGCTTTGTCGTTTTGGAGAGCTTGGCATTCGAGTGGCTGAGGGTCAATTGAGTTTTGATTGGGCTCTTCTGCCAGAGTCAGAGTTTTTGAAGGCCCCAGCTCAATTTAACTATGTAGATGTGACCCATAAAACCGGAACAATTGAATTGCCTGAGCAGAGTTTAGCTTACACAGTATGTCAGGTTCCTGTGGTTTACTTACGTGGAGAAACACCGATGATCCGAGCAATCATGACAGATGGAAGTGAAGTCTTAATTCCAGGGCTTACCCTAACCAAAGAATTGAGTCAAGCCATATTTAGACGCAGTCATTTGGTTGCTCAATTAATCGTGACGAGTTAAGTCGTTAAATAAGTACAAACAAAAATGATCAATTCGCTTGAAAAAATAAATTTTCCCTCCCTGAAGAAAACTTTGAGTCAAGGTCGTAGATTATGGTGCTCGGTGGTTTTAGGGATGAGTTTAGTGGCGTGTGGATTGAATCAAAAACAAGATAAAGTTATGCACCAAAAAAGTGCTTCAGAAATTCTGGGCAATCCAGATTATCCCGCAATTTCATACGGGGGCTATCGTGGATTAGTGCGTCAAGAGCAACCTACGATCGACCAATTAATAGAGGATTTGCGGATTATGCATGCTATGGGGATACGTTTTCTTCGCACCTATAATATGCAGTTCCCTCATGCCACGAATGTGGTAAAGGCCATTGATCAGCTTCAGCAGTCCGATCCCAATTTTGAGATGTACGTGATGCTGGGTGTGTGGATTGATTGTGCTGGAGCTTGGACCGATACACCGGATCATAATGCGGAAAATTATTCCGGGAATAAAGGAGAAATTGAGAGAGCAGTGGCCTTGACCCAAAAATATCCGCACGTCATTAAAGTTATTGCTGTGGGTAATGAGGCGATGGTCCATTGGGCAACTTCGTACTTTGTGGCCCCTAAAGTCATTTTAGGATGGGTTAACCATCTTCAAGACTTAAAAAATAATGGTGCATTACCGACAGGTCTCTGGATAACGAGTTCAGATAATTTTGCCTCATGGGGCGGTGGAGGCCCAGAGTATCACAATGAGGATCTCAACGCGCTAATTCGCGCGGTAGATTATCTTTCTGTGCATACCTATCCATTTCACGACACGCATTACAATCCCTCATTTTGGCATGAAGCATTAAATCAACCAGATTCAAGCACTGGGGCCCCTGACCAAGAGGAATCAAAGGCTGGGAATGAATTGAAATTTTCAGCCAGTAAAAAGCTCATGGATGGTGCTTTGGCCTACAGTCAAGGTCAGTTTGCTCAAGTGGCTGAGTACCTCAAAAGAATAGGTGTTGAAAAGCCAATGCATATCGGTGAAACAGGTTGGGCCAGCAGTTCAGATGGACTCTACGGACCCAATGGATCGAGAGCGGCTGATGAATATAAGCAGGCTCAGTTTTACAATGCGATGAGGACTTGGACGCAACAAGCCAAGATCAGTTGTTTCTTTTTTGAGGCTTTTGATGAACCATGGAAAAGTTCTGCGAATCCTGCAGATTCAGAAAATCACTTTGGACTCTTTACCGCTGAGGGACAAGCCAAGTACGCCCTATGGGCTTTAGCAGATCAGGATGTTTTTATGGGGTTGACCCGTGATGGTAAATCCATTGAGAAGACCTATAAAGGGAACATGGATTTGTTGAGCGAAGATATCTTGATTCCTGGAATCGAAGAGCAAACCCATTCTATGCATTAAAACGAGGATTTAATGATTAAAAAAAGCAGGCATATTATTTTATTCTTGACCACAATGTTGGTTCTTTTTGGTTGTCAGGATCGTGTTCCAGCACAATCAGCAGCGGTCTGGTTAGAACAAGGTATGTTGCAAACGGCCCAGGGCCCTTTTTTCATTAAAGGAGTTTGCTATCATCCTGTAGCTATCGGAGCATCTAAGAGAAGTTTCGAGCGCCTGTCAGAAGATCTAGAACTTATGAATGAGGCAGGAATTAATACAATAAGGGTATATGAGCCTATTGATTCAGAAGAAGTGTTAGATCAAATTTATCATGCTGGTATCAGGGTGATTACAAGTTTTGGCTACAATCAAGGAGGAAATTATGATTTGCGCTCGGGTACTTATCTCGAATATGTCACGCGATTTAAAGATCATCCTGCAATATTATTTTGGGAACTTGGAAATGAATATAATTATCATCCTGAGTGGTTTGGAGGAACCATGGATTTGTGGTATACAACACTCGAAAGGGCAATTCAGGCGATTCACCAGAAAGACCCTAATCATCCAGTGGCAACGGCACATGGCGAGGTGCCCACCCCCGAGTTACTCGCACAATTAGAGGGATTAGACCTCTGGGGGCTTAATGTTTATCGTTGGGATGAGTCGCATAAGGCCCTCGAAGATTTCAAACAAATTAGTGATAAAGCGGTTTATTTTTCAGAGCTCGGTGCAGACAGTTATATGACCGCTGCGAAATTGGGTTATGATCAGGGCGAGAATCAAAGGGCCCAAGCCGATGCGCTTGAGCATATGCTCGCTAAGATTTTAATGCCAGAGGCGCGTTCTGCGGGGGTCGCGATTTTCTCGTTTACCGATGGGTGGTGGAAGGCGGGGCATCCCGAGCGTCAAGATGTTGGGGGTTGGGCTCCAGGCAGCAGCGGCGTGCCATTTGATGGAACAGCCAATGAAGAGTATTGGGGACTTGTCGATATAAATCGCAATACAAAACAGGCCTACAGAGTTGTAAAATCCCATTTTAAATCGCAAAAGAGAGCACAATAATTTAGGTTTATAACATGAGCGAGATGAATGAGCAGTTGGTAAAGACCAAAATTAAAATTGAGGTATATGAAACCTCGCGATCAGGAGGAAATTTGACGCAAATCGACCAAAATCAATTGAGCCATTGGATTCAAAGCGATGAAGATTGTGATGCCGAAGTTGAGTTGTTCCCAGATTGTCCTCGTCAAACAATCACAGGTTTTGGGGGGTCGTTTACTGATGCTACATCCTACTTGGTTCATCAAATGAGTCAATCCCAGCGCCAAGTAATTATACAAGCCTATTTTGGCCCTGAGGGCGCAAATTACTCTTTGACGCGAACCCACATGAATTCATGTGATTTTGCACGCAGACAATACAGCTATGCTCCGGTGGCCGGAGATAAAAACTTGACTCATTTTAGCATTGAGCACGATCGGGATTATCTCATCCCGATGATTAAGGCTGCTTTAAAAGTTTCTGATCAGGGATTTAAATTAATCGCCTCCCCATGGACGGCGCCTCCTTGGATGAAAGACAATAATTCTTGGGTTGGAGGTGGTTTATTGCCTGAATATTATCCAATTTGGGCTGAGTTTTTTGTTAAGTATACCCGCGCTTATGCCCAGGAGGGCATACCTATTTGGGGATTCACTGTGGAAAATGAACCTCATGGAAATGGTGGAAATTGGGAAAGTATGCATTTTACACCTGAACAAATGACTGAATTTGTTCGGGATTACTTAGGGCCTACACTGGAGGGGTCAGGGCTGGGTCACTTAAATATTTTGGGTTATGACCAAAATCGTGAAGGACTGGACCATTGGATTTCAGTTATGTATCAAAGCCCAGAAAACAGTCGTTATTTTGACGGTACTGCTGTGCATTGGTACGAAAGTACTTTTGATTATTTTCCACAGGCCCTTGAACGCGCCCACCAGGCAGCCCCAGATAAGTTTTTAATCCAAACTGAAGCCTGTTGTGATGCCCAAACACCCGTATGGCAGGAGGACGATTGGTATTGGCGCGAAGAGGCTACAGATTGGGGGTATACTTGGCGAGAGCCAGAAAAAAAATATTTACACCCCAAATATGCCCCAGTGCATCGATACGCCAGGGATATAATCGGGTGTTTGAATCATTGGGTCGATGGATGGATTGATTGGAATATGGTTCTAGACCGACAAGGCGGCCCGAACTGGTTCGAAAACTGGTGTGTTGCTCCTGTCCTGGTTGATCCAGATCAAGATGCAATCTATTTTACCCCATTGTATTATGTGATGTGTCATTTCAGTAAATTCATCCGACCAGGGTTTGTTGTGATACAGCATCAGTGCGGCGATAAAGACCTTATGGCTGCCGCGATTAAAGGGGGTACAGATAACTACGTAGTGGTTCTCTTTAACCCAACTCATGAATTCAAGCGCGTCAATATCAAAGGAATCGACCATCCATGTCGCGTGGTGCTCAAGCCTCAAGCGATACAGACCATTTTAATAAACAACTAACAAAAGACTAACGACTATGACAGATGTGAAATCAATGCCGAAAAAGGGTGTCTCAATGGGCCAGAAGATTGCTTTTGGTTTTGGTATGCTCGCCAATCAAATGTTTCCAGCAGCCTTGGGGGTATTTATCATTGTTTTGGTTCAAGACCTGGGCTTTGCGGCTATACTTTGGGGAATCATTCAATTTGTGCCCCGAATTTTTGATGCCATTACAGATCCCATAATGGGTTTTATTTCAGACAATACGAAATCCAAATGGGGCCGAAGAAGACAATATGTTCTTATAGGCGCCTTGATTATGGGGCTTGCCTATGTCGCTATGTGGCAACTCCACAAGGGTGATGGTGTCCTCTATAATTTTATTTTCTTTTTGAGTTGGTCATTGGTCTTTTATTTAGGCCTAACCATTTTTAGTGTGCCCTATGTCGCCATGGGATATGAAATTAGTGAGGACTTCCACGAACGCACTGAAATCATGGCCGTAGCACAGTTCATCGGGCAATGGGCCTGGGTGATTGCGCCCTGGTTTTGGGTGATTCTTTATGACCCATCTTGGTTCCCAGAAGGGGCGGACCAAGGGGTTCGTGATTTATCAATTTGGGTGGCTATTCCGTGCACCCTATTCGCATTAATTCCAGCGATTTTTATCAAAAGTAAATCGACCTTAGATCGAGACGACTTTTTGCCCATCAGTGCGCCTTATGTTTTGCGAAGTATCAAAGGTATTTTTACCTCAGCCTTTGAGGCGTTTAAAATTCCCCAGTTCCGCCAAATTGCGGGAGCGACCTTTTTGATTTTTAACTCTTTCAATGTTATTGCGGCCTATACCTTTTTGATTATCGTACATTATCTCTTTAACAGTGATCCTGCCAGTGCGGGGAATTGGCCGGCAATGCATGGGTCGGTAGGGGCATTAGTCACCACTTTTTTAGTCATTCCAATAATCACGCGGATGTCAAAAAAGATGGGTAAAAAGAAGGCCTTTATCGTTTCTCAATTGATCTCAATTATCGGGTATGTTTTATTTTGGTTCTTGTTTGTCCCCGGAAAGCCCTATTTGTTCTTATTCGCCCTGCCGTTTCATTCATTTGGTATCGGGAGTTTGTTCACCATCATGAT
>CALJFV010000233.1 GCA_938074515.1 uncultured Flavobacteriaceae bacterium | reverse complement strand
GCCTTAATCAATGGGGCATTCAAATCCTTTGCTACACTTTGAAAAACCCTGAGGGTCTCTTCGGTATACTGACCGATAACCACAGGAATACCTGGCTTTATTATTCCGGCCTTTTCCCCCGCAATAGCCTCTAAGGTTCCCCCTAAAAACTGCATGTGGTCCAGCCCAATATTAGTAATCACACTTAAAATTGGAGTAATGACGTTTGTGCTGTCCAAGCGGCCACCCATACCGGTTTCGACTATAGCGATATCGATACTCGATTGGGCAAAATAATCAAAAGCCAGACCTACAGTCATTTCAAAAAAAGACAGGCCCATTTTACTGAATTGGGCGGCATGTTCTTGAACAAACCTGAGTACTTCAGATTCAGGTATTGAGACCCCATTGATACGAATCCGTTCCCGAAAATCTTTTAGATGAGGTGAAGTATATAGACCTACACGATAACCCGCAGTTTGGAGCACAGAAGCCAACATATGGGCCGTGGATCCCTTTCCATTAGTGCCCGCGATGTGAATAGACTTAAAATCTTGCTCGGGATGATTTAAATAGGTCATTAAACTCTCGGTTCGCTCTAAACCTGGCTTATAAGCCGCAGCACCTTGTCGTTGATATTGAGGCAGCTGCAAAAATAGCCATTGCACGGCCTCTTCGTAAGATTTAAACGCCTCAGTCATGGTCCTGTTTCAAAAGATTATTTGTCTATCCTATAATTAACGAATAATCAACTTTTGAGAAGTCTGTCCTTGTGGAGTAACATAATATAAAAAATACAGCCCGGGAACAATACCTTCGAGATCCAGCGTGCATTCTTGAGTCAGGCAGCTAAATTGACGCAACATTTGTCCCTGGGCATTAAATAGAATAATCTCGGGGGTATTTAACCCTTCTGCAAACTCAAGATTTACCCTGCTATGAGCCGGATTTGGCCAAAGTCTCACCTTCGAGTGAGTGGGTAAAGCGCTATTGCTGAGAATGATTTCATTCAAAGCTAGGCGGTAAGCTGATCGGCCGTAGGTAGCAATAAATAATTCTTGGGTCCCTTGATGAATATGCATGTCGTTGATCACGACAGCGGGAAGATTGGCGCCAATGGCACTCCAGCTGGCCCCACCATCGCCAGAACCAAATACCCCAATATCTGTGCCGACAAAAAGACGCCCCTCATTATCTTGAACGATATCATTCACGGGCACGTCTGGAAGTCCCGTAGAGACGTCAATCCAGTTTTGTCCATTGTCATAGCTCTTATATACATGACCTTCATCCGTGCCGTAGCGATAACCCGAAAGCGTCACAAAAAGTGTCCCTGGATGGGTTACCGAATGAAGAACCTTAGTGACCCATCGCGCCGGCAAATCTTCGGAGAGTAATTCCCAATTCGCCCCTGTATCTAGCGTCATCCAAACATTCCCGTCATCGGTACCGGCGAGAATTTTTTCAGGATTAAATGGAGAGACATCTAAAGCCACCACGGTACCATAATTCAGATTCCCCCCTCCAGGGCCATTGGTTAAATCACCACTAACGGCCGTCCATAGCCCTGCACCATTTTCCGTTCTATAGACGCGCTGAGTGGCAGTATACATGACTTGTGGGTTTTGTGGGTCAAAAACAATGGGGGTATCCCAATTCTTGCGATCCGCACCAGAGATACCCGCTGTTGCTCCAACAAAACTTGCCCCGTTATTTGTAGACTTTGCAATATTACCGTACTGGTATTGCGCAAAAATGACATTTGAATTAGTCGGATCCACTAGGGGTTGAAATCCATCGCCACCGTAGATGATTTCATAATCATCCGGACCTCCCGTCAAACTGCGATGAGTACTATTGTCCTGGGCCCCGAGATAAATTCTATTGGCACTCGAAGCGTCGACATAACAACGATAGAGCTGTGTAATGGGCAATTGTTGGTCTTTCGTCCAAGTACTGCCCCCATCTCCGCTAAAATAGACCCCTCCATCATTGCCAAGCACGAGATTATTTGGATCATTCGGGTCAAACCCCAGGGCGTGCTGATCGACATGGACATTATTGAAGACCCCAAACCAGTTACTGCCTCCATCGGTTGATTTTTGAACTTGAAAATCTACATTATAGATGGTATTCTCGTCGGTTGGATCAATGACAATCCCGCGAAACCACCAGTGAAAACCGACGTTATTTAGGGCACTTGAATTCATCGCTGTCCAAGAATCCCCCCCATCACTGCTGCGATATACCCCTTGAATGTTTCCGGTCGCATCAGCATATCGCGCATACAAGACATCAGGATTAGATGGAGCAATCGCAATACTGATCCGGCCTTTTTGATTGCCAGAAGTGGGTAACCCATTAGTTAATTCGGCCCAATTTTCTCCTCCATCTATAGATTTGTATAGTCCTGAGGTCATCCCTCCATATGAACGATACTGAGGGCGACGTACACGCTGCCATGCAGCGGCATAGACAATTTGTCCATTTGTAGGATGGATCGCCATATCCACGATACCCGTTGAATCACTTACAAAAAGAGACTGCGTCCATGTCTGGCCCCCATCTTGACTGCGATACACCCCGCGATTTGCATCATTACGGAACAATGGGCCCATAGCCCCAACAAAAATATTTTGTGCATTATTGGGGTCGATAAGCACTTTGCCGATATTACCGACCTCTGAAAGTCCTTTATTGGTCCAACTTTGACCGCCATCTTCTGAGAGGTATACCCCGTCTCCGTCGTAGGCCAAAGAACCCCCGCCGGCATTAACTTCACCAGTACCGACCCAGACGCGATTTGTATTGCTGGGATCTATAGCAATATCCCCTATGGACAAAGAAGTTTGTCCGTCAAAAACGGGTGCCCAATCTGATCCCCCATTGCTTGTTTTAAAGACCCCCCCAGAGGCTGCGGCCACATAATACTCCTGCGCACTGACCATCTCGATGTCGCTAATGCGTCCCCCTATATTTATAGGACCTACAGCATTCCAATTACCACCAGTGCGGCTCATAGTGCGCTTTTGTGTCATCGCGAGCCTCCGTGCCTGAGGATCGAGTCGCCCGTTGGGAAAAGCACGCTGCATGAACATCCAATCGTTAGGTTTTAACTCGGGTTCGGCCGTATTATTTGAACTAATGGCCACATCAGTATCATGACAACTTGAAAAGAAAGCTAAAATCAAAAGAGTTACTAGATAGCGCATAAAATGGGTTTATGCGCTAAAGATAATTCATTTACCCCATTGCTGTGAATTCCTTTTATTGGGATAACCTGAAAACATAAATAATTTTCCCAATTTGACGCGATGGTGCCTTTGGGTCAGGATTAAATTGGGTTGCTAATGCAGCGCGTCGGGCGGGATCCAACAGACAGGGCGCATTGTTAGTGGTGCCGCGGACCCCTGGCATTGCAGTGACTACCTCACCTTTCTGATTGACCTCAATACTGACCACAACACGGCCGGCTTGATTACAATCTTGGACGATAATCTCTTTATACAGAGCACGGCGTCCACCGAGTAAATAATTCCCATCTCCATCGAGTCCAATACCTAAATCATAAGGACTCTCAGAGAGTGGATTGCCATTCTCAGCGCCAAAGGGCGTTTCATTTTCTTGGGTGGACTCATCGCCTGCTTTAGAATCTTTAGCTGAACTAGCATTTTGTCCGGCCAAAATTTTCTTCAATGCTTCGGCTGTAGCCACATCAGGCCTCGGTGTCACTTCCTGGGTCACAGCTACCTCAGCGGATTCAGTAACTAACAATTGCTCCTCAGCCGATGTGGCGTCGTCAACAATTTGCTCTTGTGTTTGGGCTTGCGCCGATGTCTCGGAAGGAGTTTCTGTGGGAGTGTCAGTTATAGTCTCAACTTGGGTTTGGGTGTCACTGTCCGCTTGAGACTCGACCTGAGCCGATTCAACCACTGTATCTTCTGAGGCTACCTCTTGTTCTGCCGGCGACTCAGTATTATCACCGCTGACACTTGTGTTTTGACTTGAGGTGCCTTCCGGGCTGCCTAACGCAATGATAATTCCGCGCTGCAAAGGTGGATCGTAATGCCTGAGCCCAAAAAACAGCAGTAGGAACAAGAGACCAATCCCGATTAAAACGGTTTTGAGCACTCCTTTACGTTGATGAACATCTAAGGCTACAGACATATTAATCTGGATTTACCGCCAAAACGACTTGATAACTTTTGCGGTTAGCCAAGTCCATGACATAAACTACTTCCTCTATTGGCACCCCCTGCTCCGCCCTTAAAATCACCGTCGGCTTTGATTCAGATTGTAAAGCGGCGTTTAAAGTCGAGGCGAGTTGTTTTTTGGTAATACGTTCCTTGTTGACATAAAAAGCACCATCTTTTGTGATGCTCACCGATGCCTGATGCTGATTTGTGGATTTACCTTTTGCCTCAGGCAAAAGCAAATCAAGGGCATTTGGTGTAATGGCTGGAGAAGTCAATAGAAAAAAAACCAGAAGCAGAAAGACAATATCCGTCATACTGCTCATGCTAAAAGTCGCACTGACTTTATTGCGTCCACGCAAATTCATTAAGCCGGTTCGTTTAGAAGGTCAATAAAATCAACAGCCGTGGCCTCCATTTGATGAACCACTTTATCTGTTTTAACGACCAAATGATTATAGGCCATATAGGCGACAATACCCACAATAAGTCCTGCAACAGTTGTGGTCATAGCTGTATAGATACCTTCTGCCAAGGCACCCATCTCAGCTTGACCGCTGCTATTGGCCAATTCATGAAAGGCCAAAACCATTCCGATTACAGTCCCCAAAAAACCAATCATTGGAGCCGCTCCTGAGATCGTTGCCAAAATACTCACGTTTTTCTCTAAGGCATAAACTTCGAGGCGTCCTGCATTTTCAATGGCTGAATTGATATCCTCAAGAGGATGCCCAATTCTCGAAATTCCTTTTTCAGTCAATCTCGCCACCGGGGTCTTATGTTGCCTACAAAGGCCTTTGGCCTCATCCGGTTTTCCCGAAAGGATAAAAGTCCTGATCTGACTCATAAAATTTGGGTCTGTCTTGCCAGCCGCCTTAATCGCTGATAAACGCTCGAAATAGATGTAGAGCGCCACAAGTAAAAGCACGAACAGTAACCCAATAATAATTTGGCCGCCAAGGTCCCCGCTCAGGACAAGCTCCATTAAGGATAAAGTTTGTTCCGCTGACTCTTGGTCTACAGTAACTTCATTTTGTAGACTAGACAACAATAGCATCATTAAATTCATAAAAAATCTTTAAAAGAGAACGCTTTGGTCTCGGTGAAATTGTTAGAGGTGATGAAAAAGAACGCGCTCAATAAATAAAAACAAACCAGCGCCAGCAATAAATCCAACAAAAGCTAACCAGGCTACTTTCTTCAAGTACCAGATAAAATTAATGCGTTCCATACCCATGGCTGCAACTCCAGCCGCGGAGCCAATGATTAGTATACTTCCTCCGGTTCCTGCAGCATAGGCAATAAAATGCCACAGCACAGCGTCCATAGGCGCATCGTACATTCCTATAGAAGCAGCGACAAGAGGGACATTGTCAATGACCGCAGAGAACATCCCCAAAAGGATAACAACGACATCTTGATTTGGAATGGCCCCTTGAAGTGTTTCGGCCAAATAACGCAGGGTACCAACAGATTCACCACTTTCTGTAGCACCGTAAACCAAAGATTCAAGTCCAGCGACGGCCATAAGAATGCCTAGGAAAAATAAAATACTTGACAGCTCTATACGGGACAATGCTTTGTGTGCCGAATACAAATGACGGCGTTCATTACTAAAATCTTCCTCTGGATGGATGTATTCTGAAACCAACCAAACAACCCCTACGGCTAACATCATACCGATGTATGGAGGCAAGTGAGTTAGGGTTTTAAAAACAGGAACTGAAACAATCATTCCTAGTCCCAGATAAAGCATGGTCTTGCTGCTGAGCAATCGCTGTGCTTGTAAATCTTCTGTTGAAGATACACTTATTTTTCCCTGAAATGGCTTGAGGTATGAAGCAATAAAAAAGGGTAAAATAAAACACAGGATAGAGGGTAAAACCACAAATTCAATGAGCCCTCCTGCAGAAACTTTTTTCGCAATCCAAAGCATCGTTGTGGTGACATCGCCAATCGGTGACCAAGCCCCCCCTGCATTGGCCGCGATAACGACTAACGAAGCGTACCAGATACGCTCATTTCTATCACTTAATAATTTGCGCAGAAGGGTCACCAATACGATTGTGGCGGTCAAATTATCAATAATAGCCGATAGGACAAAGGCCAAAATACCAATGATCCAAAGCAATGATTTTTTGCTGTCTGTCTTAACTGCGCCCTTGAGCACTTCAAAGCCTCTGTGCAAATCAATAATCTCAACAATCGTCATGGCCCCGATTAAGAAGATTAAAATTTCAGCGGTCTTGCCCAAATGATGCAATAAGGTTTGTTCGAAGCCATGCATTGCGTGTTCGCCTCCGGTGAGCGCGCTAAAAATGGAGCCTTCGGTATCGATCACTTCAAACCATCCCAGTCCAAAACCAACCGCAAGAGTTCCCCAAATAAGTGCCGCCATGATTAATGCAGGTACTGTTTTGTCTAAACGCAGTGGATGCTCTAACGTAATGGCCAAATATCCGATGACGAAAATGAGAATTATCAAAGATTCCATAGAAGTATTATAAAGTTAAATAAGTTGCTTTAGAGCAATTTCAAATGCAGTTGCACTAATGTTACGAGGATCAGGGTTTTGGTCATGTACCCTTTGTAATGCGTTTTTGATGGTTTTGGAAACATCCTCAAAAATCGCATCATCAGTCATCGCAACGCGCTTTTCCATAAAATAGGCAAATACGCGCGCCATCCCACAATTACTAATAAAATCAGGAATAAGACTAATTTGCTGATCAGCCGCCTCCATAATTGGGCCAAAAAAGATTTCACGGTCGGCAAATGGCACATTGGCTCCGGAGCTGACCACTTGCAATCCAGAATCAATTAGCGATTGTATTTGCTCTTGGGTAATTAATCGAGACGCCGCACATGGCGCAAAAATATCTGCTTGAACCTTCCAAATGCGCTGGTTAACTTGATCGAAACTTAAGAGATTATCGCCAGCCAAAGCATTTCCGTTTTTATTCAGAAAAAGATTCTTAACCTGCTCAAAGCTCAGCCCCTGCTCATTAATCACTCCGCCAGCTCGATCAATAATCCCAACAATAAGTGCTCCAGACTGCGCTAGATAATAGGCAGCGGCTGAGGCCACATTTCCAAAACCTTGCACAATAGCCCGCTTGCCTTGCAGGGTTCCACCGTAAATTTCATAATAATGACGTACTGCCTCAGAAACCCCAAAACCCGTAATTAAATCGGCCACCGTGTACTTTCGAGTAACATCAGGAGAATACTTTGCATTCTCAACGACTTTGATCACCCCTTGACGCAATTGACCAATGCGATTAATTTTATCGGCCTCACTCGGACTAAAGTGTCCATTAAATACACCTTCCTGAGGATGCCAAACACCACTTTCTTCGGTTATGGGAATAACCTCATGGATTTCATCGACATTCATATCGCCTCCGGTTCCGTAGTAAGATTTCAACAAAGGAGATACCGCTCGATACCAGCGCTGCAATACCTCTTTTTTGCGAGGGTCGTTTGGATCAAAATTTATTCCTGATTTGGCCCCACCGATTGCAGGACCAGAAACAGTAAACTTCACTTCCATGGTTTTGGCTAAACTCAAGACTTCATTCTGATCAAGCCCCACACGCATGCGGGTTCCACCTCCGGCAGCACCACCT
>CALJFV010000232.1 GCA_938074515.1 uncultured Flavobacteriaceae bacterium | reverse complement strand
ATCAAAACCGGTAATGGGTACAGGGTATTTGAAGTCAAGAAACTTAGTGGTCGTTGGAGCGACCAAAACCTTTCGTTCCATCAATAGGGCCCAATACATGGCGTGATAGCTGTCAGTGATTAGGGTTTCACAAGAGCCGATAAATTGGATCATTTCGTTGAGATCCGTTGCGTTATGACTGCTCGGAACATCGCGCAATAATACTTGAAGTTCTTGGTTTTGGGCGGATTTTTTACCCATCAAAACGCCGTATTCATGTTCTGGAGCAATTTTTTGGTCAAAAATAGGATGCAAACAACTCACACAGGGGACCCAGGTTCCAGGGGCACTGTAATCGCGTAAACCGACCATTCCAAACTTGCTTAAATCAACTTGGTACTGCGCAGGAGTTTTGAAAGTACTCCAGGCTGGGTCATTGTGTCCAGGTCCCCAGAGTACAGTCTTTTTGCCGCGGGATCCAAGGGCTTGAAAAAGGGCCATTTGTTGGGCAAAGTGGGGGAGGTTTAATAGGCCGCCGCCGCCGATGATTAAATCGTGAGTACGAACGGATTGAGCCCAGTTAAAACGGACTTTAGTACTGGCTTTACGCATTTCGCCAATGTCCAGGACTTTTTGATGTAATTCAGGAAAATAAAGATGGGGGGCACAGTAAAAATCACCAACATTATTGGGATCATGGCGGTGGACATTCAAAACTCCGCGATGTTCAATGGGTCCTTTTAAAACAGCTTTTGCGGTCTGCTTTTTTCGAGCATCTCCATCTAGGATTGGCATAATTCCGGCCAATAGCTGTTTTATTTTCATTACTTTCGTTTGTAGGGTAAAGTTAGGGTTAAAAGCCCGGAAATCGAAAACTATTTGCATGACTACTGCGCTTTTAATTAGTACATATAATTGGCCAGAGGCTCTTGAACTCGTGCTGCAAAGTGTGTGTAATCAAAGCCAGCTACCCGACCGAGTAATTATTGCAGACGATGGTTCGGAGCCTGCGACCCGCGAGTTGATTCAGCACTATGCGAAAAAGCTTCAGGTGCCCCTGGATCATATCTGGCATCAGGATGAGGGTTTTCGAAAATCGATCATATTAAACAAGGCGGTAGCGCAATCCGTTGTGGACTTTATCATTCAAATCGATGGAGATTGCATCTTACACTCTGAATTTATTGCAGATTACATTAAGGCCGCCCGCTTGGGAGAAGTCTTGTCAGGAACTAGGGTCAACATTAATGATGGTTTTTTACCCCAGTTGTGGCGTGAAAAAGTGACGCGATTTCGACTATTTCATCCAGGTTTGCGCAACCGACTAAGAGCGTTACACTGTCCATTTATCGGTCGATTCTATCGCCCCAAAAAACGATTTTCTAAAAAATTTCGCGGTTGTAATACCGGTTATTGGCGCAAGGATTTTATTGCCATCAATGGCTATAATGAGGACTTTATAGGTTGGGGACGAGAGGACTCTGATTTGGCTCATCGGCTGATTCACCTGGGCTGCGCCATGAAACGACTCAAACATCGCGGCCTGGTTTATCATATCCCTCACAAGATTCGCTCAAAGTCCCAACTGGACCAAAACAATGATTTGGAACAATATACTATTGACCATCGCTTGGTTCGTATTGAGCGTGGGGTGAGTCAATATCTAAAGTAGCCAAGACTTTAATTATTCCCTAAGAAGCGTGGTTTTTGTGCCGATCACACACCTGACCTGAGTTACTTTAGTTCTCGCCGTAATAAATAAAGTTTGACATAGCGCTTGAACACTGAGTGGGCATTGATGGTAGCCAAGACATAACCAGGTAGGCCGTCGAGAATGCCTAATCGGATAATATACTGATGCCAAAACCGGTACCATGGACGCCAGATCATTTGTCCTAATCCTACTTTTTTACCCCCCTCAAAAGCCATTTGGGCTTGAAGAGTACTGTACTGGTCGAGTTTGGCCAAATACTCGGGCATTGATCTATAGGTGTGATGTGGGAGGCGTGTTTTAAATTTTCCAATGCTGCCCTTAACTTCCATCGTTTCGTGGACCAACCTTCCATTATAGCAACAAGCGCTTTTTCGTCCCAGTCGAATAACCCAATCTGTTTGAAACCCTGAGTAATTAATTTTTTTGCCCATGAAGTAGAGTTGGCGTCGGACATAATAGGCCTCCTTTTCGCCTTGTTTAACCGCCGCTAAAATTTCTTGTTTTAACCCGGGGACAACTTCTTCGTCGGGATCAAAAAAGAGCACCCAAGGATGTTCTGCTTGATTAATGCCAAAGTTTTTTTGCGCACTAAAATTGTCGAAATCACGAGTGAAAACCGTAACATTTTTGAACTTTTGGGCTTTAGCCACTGTGTCGTCCTGACTGTGTGAATCCACCAAAACAATTTGATCTACAAAATCGAGCTGGGTCAAAAATTGCTCAATAATTTGACCTTCGTTTTTGGTGATGACAACAGCGCTAATTTTGTGATTGTCGGACAAAGAATTTTCTTTTGTGGTAAAGATAATCAATTTCAAAAAGGACGCGACGCTTCTTAAGGCTCGCTGAGCACTCTGACAATAAAAATATCCCTAATTTTACATCCAATTCAACAGCAGGTCCATTTGACATTAGATAACATCGTAATCGCCCAGGATTTTCAAGACCAGAAAGAGGCCTTGATGCAGGCCGCTTTGAATTTTGATCAGATCCAGGCCCCTTTAATCGGTACCGGAGATCGCAATGTAATCAAGCGTATTGATATTGGTGGAGTTTCTATGGCGGTTAAGTCATTTAAGCGGCCCAATTG
>CALJFV010000231.1 GCA_938074515.1 uncultured Flavobacteriaceae bacterium | reverse complement strand
TCTCCATATTTTGTTACCAACAGTGAGAAAATGCACACCGAGTTGGACAACCCGATGATACTGTTGTACGATAAAAAAATCAGCAACATGAAAGATTTGTTGCCGATTTTGGAGCCGGTCGCTCAACAAGGAAAATCTCTTTTGATTATTGCAGAAGATGTTGAGGGAGAAGCCCTAGCAACTTTAGTTGTAAACAAACTACGAGGATCCTTAAAAATCGCTGCGGTAAAAGCACCAGGTTTCGGAGATCGCCGCAAAGCGATGCTCGAAGATATTGCCATCCTAACTGGAGGAACTGTAATTGCCGAAGAACGCGGATTTACCCTTGACAATGCGACTATAGACATGTTAGGGACAGCTGAGACCGTTACCATCGACAAGGACAATACAACCATCGTTAATGGTGCCGGTAAAAAAGCAGACATTAATGCCCGTGTTGGTCAAATTAAATCTCAAATTGAAACTACAACGAGTGATTACGACAAAGAAAAGCTTCAAGAGCGATTGGCTAAACTAGCCGGTGGTGTGGCTGTTCTGTATGTTGGTGCCGCTAGCGAGGTTGAAATGAAAGAGAAAAAAGACCGCGTTGATGATGCCCTTCATGCCACACGCGCTGCGGTGGAGGAAGGTATTGTTGCAGGAGGTGGTGTTGCTTTAGTCCGCGCAAAAAATGTTCTTGCGAAAATGACTAGTGAGTCTCTAGACGAAACTACAGGAATTCAAATTGTAGCAAGAGCCATCGAAGCCCCACTTAGAACTATTGTAGAAAATGCTGGTGGCGAAGGATCTGTAGTAATCAATAAAGTAATGGAAGGCAATAAGTCTTTTGGTTACGATGCCAAAAACGATGCCTACGTGGATATGCTCAAGGCAGGAATCATTGACCCGAAGAAAGTGACTCGTGTGGCTTTAGAAAATGCTGCGTCAGTCGCGGGTATGATTCTGACTACAGAATGTGCTTTGGTTGATATTAAAGAGGATACCCCAGCAATGCCTCCAATGGGCGGCGGCGGTATGCCAGGTATGATGTAATCATCCTGATCACAAAAAATGCTTTAAAACCGCGGCCGTTGGCCGCGGTTTTTTTTTTATTATTGATGCGCTTTTATCACTTCCTCATCCCGATACTTACAACATGGATTAACCGAATTATACGCTGCATCTGGTGCCGTAAATTTCTTAGTGTCATGCCCGGCATTTGCGACATATTTCGCCACAGTATCCAAACTGGTTTTTCGTGCATCATAAATCACATTAAGCTCATGTGTCTCAATACTCCACTTTACCGATTTTACACCAGTTATTTTAATCGCCGCTTTTTCAATACGTGCTTTACACATCCCGCATACACCATCCACTTCAAGGCTGCCTTTGGAATTTCTATCTTGAGCCATAAGGCTTGCAGCCATAAAAAGAACTGCTAGAGTCATTAATTTTTTCATCTTGTTTGTTTTATTAATTAATCTTTATTTTTCATTATCACTGTACTTTATATCGAATTCCTGTATACCACATACGACCAAAAATTGGTCCATAAACCATACTGCTATCGAAATCGCTCGTAAAGGGCTGATTACCACTTATTATAGGATCCTCTTGCCTGAGATCTCCTATATTTTCTACCCCAAAATACCAATCAAACACTGAGCCCCACTGCTTAGTGATCTGACCACTAAAGGTGGTTACCGCTGGCGTACTGTACTGACCATACAGGGCGGCAACCTCAGGCAATTCCGGTAATCGTTGATTACCCAACCAATTAAATGTCAAGTCGAACTTTAATGGGTGCTTTGGTCGATTTCCCTCTAATTCATAAGCAAGATTGGCAAAAACGCGATGGTCCGGAATTAAAATAGGGCGCTTATCCCCCGAATCAAAAGCGGTACTCAAATCGTAGTATTTGTAGGCCAATTGTAAATCAAAAAGACCCCAAGGGCTGTGAGACAAATCAAATTGATAGGACTCAACCCAACTCGGCCTGGAATTATTGTAAAATCTAATCGCGCCAACTTCTTCCCAGTCTACAACGACTTGATCCACAAAATCAGTCCTGTAGTAATCAAACCCCAAAGTCATTGTCCTTGTGCCAATAGAAAGTTTTTGTTGTAATGACAGACCATAATTCCAAGCAATTTCTGGATTTAAACCATAAAAATTTCCCGGCGTTTCATCTGGATTATTCGAAGAGACAGTTCCTGGAGTTTCAATAATTATTTCACGACCGGTAGCGAACATATTTAAATGCTCTGAAAAAATATTCGGGATACGCTTGCCCCGCCCCACTGATCCACGCAGGGTGGTTTTGGGTAATATTTGATATTTTAAGTGTAACCTCGGTGTTAAAAACAAGCCTAAAAGATTGTGCTGATCAAGGCGCAACCCCATCGTAACCCCAAGTTTATCTTGATCGTTGTAGGCATACTCTGTAAATAAACCTAATCCTTGTTCTGTACGACCAAAGACCTGATCATTAGATCCAAGGGCATCAAAAGACAAGCGTTCATCATAGCGATCATAAGTGCCATTAAGCCCTAACTTTATTTTATGGCGCGTATCCCCAATAATTGAATTATAGAGCAAGGTCATGTAAGCACTTTGATGCTCAATGTCGTATGGACGCAATCCAAAGCTGCTTTTTTGATCGTGAAAACTCCATGCGCCTTGAAGGCCAATTGTTTGCCAAGTGATTTGAGGATTGACATAACCGAATTTGGCAGATAAATCAATGCGATCCGTATCGATAAAACTACCCCATGAGTTTTGTGACTGTTGCGCTAAATCCGCACGAAAACCCCGCTGCCCAGATACCTTTTGATCTCGAAGGACACGTGCATTGATGAAACTGACCAGACCACGCTCGCTGTCAATATATTGCCATCGGTTTAAAACATTGAGCTGTTCGGCAATAGGGGTGTCCAAAAACCCGTCATTATTCCGATCTACAGCACGCTGCCTTTGATTACCGTGGACATAAAGACCCGTGTGCCATTTATCGCCTACCGGGGTATTTAAGTGCGCATTAAATTCTTGCCGTCCATTACCAGCCAAAAATGCGTTGAAATAAAAAGGTAAATCACTCACTGGTTTTTGTAACTCTACATTAATTTGACCCGCAATACTCTCATAACCATTAGTGACACTTCCGGCACCTTTGGTAATTTGCATACTTTCCACCCAAGTCCCGGGAACGTAACTTAGACCAAGGCTCTGAGCTGCACCACGCACGACAGGAATATTTTCTGCAGTAATCAGAATATAGGGACTGGTTAGCCCGAGCATTTTGATTTGTTTGGTTCCAGTGACCGCGTCGGAAAAATTGACATCAATTGCGGGGTTTGTTTCAAAGCTCTCAGATAGGTTACAACAGGCCGCCTTTAAAAGTTCATCACTACTCACTCGAATCACTTGTTCAGTGCTGAATGAGGAAATAAATTGCGAACTTCTTCTGGCGGCAAGTACCACCTGCTCAAGATCATTTTCGGGAGTAAGCCCATAGTATATAAAGGCTGTGTCTTTAATTTCAAGTGTATCTGTCTTAAAGCCGACATAACTTAAGATAACACGTACGGGCAAACTTGGAACCTCAAGAATGAAGCCATTTTCATCGGTTACCGCTCCAGATTGACTCTCTGGGTGGTAAATATTGGCCCCAAAAAGAGGCTGGCTTGGACCAGCTGACGCGTCGTAAATTAGGCCCTTTAATTCGACTTGTGCGTTCATTACAAGGGTTGTAAAAACTGCGTACATTACGCCAGAAAATTTTGAAAGTCTTTTATATTTCATAGTCCTTATCCTAAAATCAACATACTGGCCATAATCAGCATCACCAGATTTTCAATTAATGTCGCCTCGGTCATCGGCAAATTGAGGACACTTCCCAAGCAAGCACAAACAATTTTGTTACGACGGCGCAGTTGTTGAATCACACCAATGGTTGTGACTCCCAAGATAAACAAGGTTAAATAAAGCGCAAAATTTACACCTATGTTTGTGAGCAACAACAACCCTAAGGACAATTCTATAAAAGGATAAATCCATCCGTAAAAATTGAGTCGATTGGCTATTGGATCGTAACCAGAAAAAGCACTAACAAAACCTTTTAAATCTA
>CALJFV010000230.1 GCA_938074515.1 uncultured Flavobacteriaceae bacterium | reverse complement strand
GCGCGCTGAGAGAAATGAACGGCAATAGAGGTTCAAAGCATTTCATTTATATCAATAGAACCTTTTTTGGTTTGTATAATTTGATGTTCGATCTCAAGGCAAAAGATGTTGTAATCAACAATTATAAAGAGTATACTCAAGGAGCGATCGCTCAGCAAGTTGAACTCGTATGAAGACTTTAAGTCTGATTTTACCCCATCAACTCTTTACCGATAATCCGGTTTTAACCCCTGAGCGACCAGTGGTGATCATCGAAGAAACATTACTGTTCAATCAGTTCGATTTTCACAAACAAAAAATTGCTTTCATGCGGGGCAGTATGCGCTCTTATATGGATCGCCTTAAAGCTCAAGGGTATTTAATAAGTTATATTGAAGCCCATGACCCTGAGGCAGACATTCGGCACTGGCTGGCTGGGGCCAAAGAAAAAGGTTTGCGTGAATTGCATTTAATCGATCCAGTGGATAATTGGCTGGAGCGGCGCATCAATCAAGCGGCCTCTGGCATTGAATTATGTTGGTATGATTGCCCTGCTTTTTTAAACACAAAGGCGGACTTGTCCTTTTTTTTTAAGCCCAATAAAAAGAAGTTTTTTCAGACGGCTTTTTACAAAGAAGAGCGCAAGAAGCGTCAGGTGCTCATGCATCAAGGGGCGCCTGTAGGGGGTCAATGGACTTTTGATGCAGAAAACCGCTTAAAGTTCCCTAAAAACGCCCGGGCTCCCCGAGTTAGATGGCCCGAGAAAACACCTTATCATAAACAGGCACAGCAATATGTACAAGAGCGCTATTCTGAGAATCTTGGCACATTTAGTGATGAGTTTGTATACCCTTTGGATCACGATGCTGCTGCCCTGTGGCTCGAGGATTTTTTAAATTATAGATTTGAGTATTTTGGCCATTATGAAGATGCGCTAGTGGCCCAGGAACATTTGCTGCATCACAGCATGCTTTCGCCACTGATTAATGTGGGGTTACTCACCCCTGATCAGGTCCTGGAAAAGGTTTTAGAATATGCAAGGATCAATAAAGTCCCCATAAACTCAACCGAAGGACTCGTGCGTCAAATCATGGGTTGGCGGGAGTTCATCCGTGGAATATACCAAGTCAAAGGCAGCGAGGAGCGCACCACTAATTTTTGGGGTCACAAAAGAAAGATTCCCAAAAGTTTTTATGACGGAACAACGGGACTTTTTCCGGTTGACTCTGTGCTGAGCAAGCTGAATAAAACCGGATACGCCCATCATATCGAACGACTCATGGTCATGGGCAATATCATGGTCCTGTGTGAATTTGACCCTGATGAGGTTTATCGCTGGTTCATGGAGTATTTTATCGATGCCTATGATTGGGTGATGGTGCCTAATGTTTATGGGATGAGCTTATTTGCTGATGGTGGGGTCATGAGTACAAAACCCTACATCAGCGGCAGTAATTACCTAATGAAAATGAGTGATTACCCGAAAGGGCCTTGGCAAGACATATGGGATGGTTTATTTTGGCGATTTATGGATAAACATCGCTCTTTTTTTCTTTCTAATCCGCGTTTAGCCATGTTGGTGCGCAGTTTAGATAAAATGAAGACAGAAACTCTTGAGCGACACTTGTTGAATGCTCAAAAATTTCTCGATCAGCTCGATAAAGAATTGGCTCAGCCCTGAATTTCTGCGATTAATCAGTTAAAATAAAAGAATAAAGGAAAATTAATTATATTCACGTTATGGGAGTAGGAAACATCGTTTTAGTGACATTTGCATTGTGTCTTGTTATAGGTCTTTTGGCGCTAATCGCTGATCGAGCCTAATCATGATTTGGACCGAGCAAGACATAACTACAGCCGACAAAGTCACTCGGCTGAGAATGATCAATGCCATTACCGGAATTAAACCCGCTAATTTAATTGGGACCCAAAGTGCTGAAGGCCATCACAACTTAGCTGTTTTTAGCTCTGTAGTGCATTTGGGCAGTAACCCCGCTTTGATTGGCTTTATCCTCCGACCTTATGGCGAAGTCCCGCGGCACACATGGCAAAACATCCAATCCACGGGTCATTATACCATCAACCACATCCCTGCCTCAATGACTCAACAAGCGCATGTGACGTCGGCAAAATTTCCAGCGGAGGTCTCTGAATTCGAGCATTGTGGTTTCACCCCGGAAATGGTACCTGGGATAGCGGCGCCCTTTGTTGGTGAAAGTATGCTTAAAATGGGACTGAGTTTTGTGTCCGCTACCGAAATCCCTTTAAACGGGACCACACTTGTGATCGGACGCATCATTTATTTGTCCATACCAGATCAGTACATCGATCCCGCAGGAGAGTTGGATTTGGCTCAAGCACAGAGTACCGGCATTTCTGGACTCAACACCTATTACCGCCTTGAGAAAATAGGACAATACCCTTACGCTAGGCTCAGTGACCTTAATGATTGGCATCCTGGGAACGCTCAGGACCCCCAGCATCCGCAGCGTCGTGAGGACCCTCAACATCCTGAGTCTCCTTCAAAATAGTAACAGGAACATCCACATTTCCAGAATAAAAGACTACAATTTCTGCAGGCACATCACCATTATTTTCACCGTGATGCCATTGATTGACCATTTCCACAATCACGTCGCCTGTGTTCATTTGCAGCGTATCCCCAGCTTCACTAATTACCGTAAGCGCGCCACTGAGCAAAATACCCGCATTGATCACAGGATGTCGATGTACAGGTAATTTGGTGTGTGGTGGAATAGTAATGCGCAGCGCCGTCATCTCGGGATGTTCAGGGTGGTAATCGGGCAGCGGGGTGCTGTTCCAACTTGCTGTGGTTTTCACTAAGGTTTGAACCTCAACTTTTTGAGTTGGGTCTTTGATCGTTTCAATTGACAGCTCCCC
Source organism: uncultured Flavobacteriaceae bacterium (assembly GCA_938074515.1). Taxonomy (GTDB): domain Bacteria; phylum Bacteroidota; class Bacteroidia; order Flavobacteriales; family Flavobacteriaceae; genus BACL21. The sequence goes on along the minus strand of CALJFV010000230.1, from coordinate 9,778 downwards.
GGCTTGCGTATTTGACCCCGGGGAGCCGCATGAAGCCAAAAAACCGATCAGAACACAGAACATCAAAGCACCCTGATTTTTCATCGAGCGATGAATCATTAACAGTTTAATTTTTAATGATTTTCTTCTGAACCTTTTGGCCATCAGCTGTAGTAAATTCAAAAGTATAAACCCCCGAGGAATAGTTGCTGATATCGAATACATTGTGTGGTTCTGCGATTACTTTCTGCATAATTAGGGAACCTTTCATGTCATAAACATTTAGCTCAGTAAGGCGGCCGAAATCAGTGTCATAAGTCATCTCTAGAGGGCCGGTCGTCGGGTTAGGCCCAAGACGAACCGCTCGTTCAAATCCACCCAAATCATCAATGGACAGGGCTTGAACGATATCCAAAACCTCTTGCCCGCTCAACCCGCGGTTGTAGATCAAAATATCATCAAGTACCCCTGGAAACATATTGTTCGGCACATTGGCTTGTGTGCCTACAGTAAATGGATAGACGCTTTCGATTAAATTCGAACCATAAACCCTTTGAGCGACTAAATTGCCGTCGATATAGAGGTAAGCGGTATTGCCGTCATAAACTGCAGCGACGTGCATCCAAGCCCCAGTCATAACAGGAGCGCTGTCCAAGGGGGGGTCTACATTCACATTCCAGCGTATGGCTTGTTCTGGAGTAATGCCTAAATAATAACCGCCTACACCAAAATCGGCCCAATTATTCAGAAGGCCGGTCCAATCCGTGATGGTTTCATCAATTTTCATCCAAACACAAAGCGACATGGCGTTTTCTGTGCTAAAGTCATAAATCGATGGAGCAGATTGTGTGTCCAGATATTGATTGATGAGTTTCAAAGCCATGTCGGGCTCGCCATATCTATTTTGCGCTGGAAGAAGGAATCCCCCGGTTGGAAAAGGATCTAGAGGCACCGTGTTTTGGGTGCTATAGTTTGCGTAGTCATTACCATCGAGTTTGTAATAGCCTTGCAATCCATCTTCGGGAATTTGGGCGATGAGGCTGTGCGCGCAGAGAAGAACAAAATAAGTAAATAGGGCGCCTTTGATTGATTTGATATTCATAGTGTTGTAGAGCGTCATAAAGTTGGTAAAAAATTGAAAGTCAGATTTTAAAGTTAGCTAAAAATTTTATTCAACAGGACGCTTTTTGGCGAATCGTCAAAAATAGACGATCTTTAATTCCAGGAGCAAGGACTTTATAACACCATATAATTTTTTTTAAAATAATCATCTATGGAATTAAATGAATCCCTGATTAGAACAGTTCAAGATTTTCCTAAACCCGGGATTCAATTCAAAGACATTACCCCGCTTTTAAAGGACCCCTCGGGGGTCAAACAATGCCTGCACGCCATGATGCCTGACCCAGATACTGTTGTTGATGTTGTTGTGGGTATAGAATCTCGTGGTTTTATTCTTGGACCTATGATGGCTCAATCTTTGAATTGCGGTTTTGTTCCTATCCGCAAAAAGGGAAAGTTGCCCCACCAAACCCTCGAAGCGTCTTATGATTTAGAGTACGGTAGTGCGACCATAGAAATCCATCGCGATGCGATTCAACCAGGGGATCGGGTTTTGCTTCATGATGATGTTTTGGCCACAGGAGGAACGGCGGTCGCCGCCGTTAAGTTAATCGAGGCCTTGGGAGGAAAAGTTGTGTGTTGTTCTTTTATTATTGAACTAAGCGCGCTGAAGGCAAGACCGCTGATCGATCGTTATCCCATTAAAGTGGCTTATCAATTTTAAGGCCTTAATCTAAAGCATTTGTCGTGACCCAATATCGATAGGCCAATAGGGCCAGCTGCCATTTCTTGGCTTTTGCTAAATCCAATCGCCGGGCGGTAAAACTCGGGAAGATTATTTTATTTAGTCGGGCGATAATTTTAAATAGACCGCGTTTCATAAACCAATAATTTGCGAGGAAAATTACAAAATTTTAAGCGTCGAGCACCCAGTAGCGCTGCCTAATTTGTATCTTCGTGCAACTTTGGATTTTATGAGTTATCTATATCTTTTTTTAGGTTTAATTGCTTTAGTTGTCGGCGGAGAGTATTTGGTTCGTGCGGCAGTTGGGCTTTCATTCAAATTAAAACTTTCCAAAATGATTATTGGCCTTACAGTGGTTTCGTTTGCCACTTCTGCTCCGGAACTTTTGGTGAGTTTGAGTGCTGCGCTGAATGGATATAGTGCCATCGCCTTGGGCAATGTCATTGGTTCAAATATTGCCAATATAGGTCTTGTATTAGGTATTACTGCACTGATCAGCCCGATAATCATTGACAATGACTTTTATAAAATTAATTGGCCCGTGATGTTTTCGGTCAGTGTGGCTTTGGCCTTTTTGCTTATTGTTCAAAATGGAATTTCTTTTTGGGCAGGTTCTGGTCTATTTGCCTGTTTGCTGATATATCTTGTCATGCTCATAAAGCGTAACAAAAGGGAAACCCCTCAGCAGGATGAGGCTATAGAAGGCATCGATGAGACCTTAGCTGTTGTTTCTGGTATTAAAATAGTCATATGGCTCATAATAGGGGCCTTCGCTTTGTATTTTGGCAGTGACTGGTTGGTCAAAGGAGCGGTGGAGATTGCTACTGATTTAGGCGTGAGTCAAAGGGTAATTGCGGTGACGGTTATCGCTGTAGGGACAAGTGTGCCTGAGCTGGCCGCTTCTGTTATTGCCGCCTTAAAAAAGGAAAAAGCTTTATCTCTGGGAAACCTTATTGGCTCGAATATCTTTAATATTTCTTGTGTCCTTGGATTAACGGCAATAATACATCCTATTAACATCAATCCTACAGAATTTTCTCCATTGGATCTTTACTGGATGATCGGGTTCGCTGCGGCGCTTTTGGTCCTAATTCTCTTGCCCAGTCCCCATCGTATTGGTCGATATGAGGGTTTATTCTTGTTGGTCGCCTATGCAGTATTTATCAGTACGACCATTAATTAACCCCTTAATTGTTCTAATAAGGATTAATTTTTAGGGGGTTGTTAATAAAATAGCTCACTTTTTTCATAATAAACTTTAAAATTTAGGGGGGTCGTTGTTTGAATTGAATTATTTTTGCGAGATAATTTTAATAAACAAGCAACTATGTCCACCTTAAGATTTCAAGCGCTAAAAGAAACTCTTGTGCGCCGACCTGTATCTGTTAATGAACCTGCACGACGTTCAGAAATTTTTGGTCAAAACGTGTTTAACGAAAACGCCATGCGTCAATACTTGACAAAGGAGTCTTTTAAAGCAGTTCAAGAGGCTGTCTTAAAGGGAACCAAAATTGAGCGCTCTATAGCGGATCAAATTTCCACTGGCATGAAAGAATGGGCTATTTCCAAAGGAGCTACCCATTATACACACTGGTTCCAGCCCTTGACCGGAGCTACAGCAGAAAAGCATGATGCATTTTTTGAAACGGTAGAGGGGGGACAAGCCATGGAGAAATTTGGTGGCGGACAATTGGTTCAGCAGGAGCCCGATGCTTCAAGTTTTCCAAATGGAGGAATTCGCAATACATTTGAAGCCCGTGGATACACTGCGTGGGACCCAACATCGCCGGCGTTTATTTACGGAACAACGCTCTGCATTCCTACTGTTTTTGTCTCTTACACGGGAGAAGCTCTTGACAATAAAACACCGCTTTTAAGATCGCTTCAGTCCGTGGATCAGGCGGCTACAGATGTTGCAAAATATTTTGACAAGTCCGTCTCAAAAGTAATTGCGACTCTAGGATGGGAGCAAGAATATTTCTTGATTGACAAAGCCTTAGTGGACGCCCGTCCAGATCTTAAGTTAGCAGGGCGGACCTTACTCGGGCATTCATCGGCCAAAGGACAGCAATTAGATGACCATTATTTTGGTTCGATTCCAACCCGTGTTTTAAATTTCATGCGCGATTTGGAAAATGAGTGTATGCTTCTGGGTGTGCCTGTAAAAACACGTCACAATGAGGTGGCTCCGAATCAATTCGAGTTAGCACCAATCTTTGAGGAAGCAAACCTCGCAGTGGATCACAATTCACTCCTGATGGATGTCATGGATAAAGTTGCAGATCGTCATAATTTTAAAGTTTTATTCCATGAAAAACCTTTCGCAGGAATCAATGGAAGCGGAAAGCACAACAACTGGTCTATGGCAACCGACACTGGTGTAAATTTGTTGAGCCCGGGGTCAACACCCATGAAAAACCTTCAGTTTTTGACCTTCTTCATCAATACCCTCAAGGCCGTCAATGATTATGAAGAATTAATTCGCGCCGCTATCGCCAGCGCGAGTAATGATCACCGACTTGGGGCAAATGAGGCGCCTCCAGCGATCATCTCTGTATTTATTGGATCTCAGTTAACTCAGGTTTTGGACGAGCTTGAAAAGGTTACGGATGGAAAACTGTCTCCACAAGAAAAAACCGAGCTGAAGTTAAATGTTGTTGGTAAAATTCCAGAAATCCTTTTGGACAATACCGACCGTAACCGCACCTCGCCATTTGCCTTTACCGGAAATAAATTTGAATTACGTGCTGTTGGATCAACAGCAAACTGCGCTAACCCTATGACGGTTTTAAATGCCATCGTGGCCAAGCAGTTGATCGAGTTCAAAGCCGAGGTTGATGCGCTTATTGCGAATAAAAAGATGAAAAAGGACGATGCCATTTTTAATGTTCTTCGTGAATACATTAAAGATTCAAAACGCATTCGTTTTGAAGGCGACGGTTATGGACAAGCCTGGGAAGATGAAGCAGCGAAAAGAGGCTTGAGTAACAATAAAACCACCCCGCAGGCACTTAAAGCTAAAGTATCACCACAGGCGATTGAGCTATATGAGCAACTGGGCATCATGAGCAAAGTTGAAATCGAAGCCCGTCATGAAATTGAGGTTGAAGAATATGCCAAACGAATCCAGATAGAAGGGCGTATTTTGGGAGACATCGCCAGAAATCACGTAATTCCGACGGCAATTCGCTACCAAAATATCTTAATCGAGAACGTACAGGGACTCAAGGATATATATGGAGAGGGCTTCAAAAAAATTGCGGCCGAGCAAATGAGTTTGATTGAGCAAATCAGCGGTCATATAGAACACATCAACAAAGGGATTACTCAGATGATCGATGCGCGTAAGAAGGCCAATACATTAGCTGATATGGAAGCTTGCGCCTTTGCCTATTGTAACGAAGTAAAACCGTTTTTTGATGACATTCGATATCACTGTGACAAGTTAGAGTTACTTGTGGACGATGAACTTTGGCCACTGGTAAAATATCGTGAATTGTTATTCACTCGATAAATTGTTCTCAAAAGAGAAAAGGGGTTCTAAAACTGAGGTTTTGAACCCCTTTATTTTTTTACCTTTGCCACAATGAGTCAAGAGATTTCAAAACGGTATGCCCAACGTGGGGTTTCCTCGGCCAAGACTGAGGTTCATAAAGCTATTGAAAAGGTAGATAAAGGCCTATTTCCGGGTGCATTTTGCAAAATAGTTCCTGATTATCTCACCGGTAGTGCGGATCATTGTTTGGTCATGCACGCTGATGGAGCAGGGACCAAGTCTTCATTGGCCTACATCTATTGGCGCGAAACTGGAGATTTGAGTGTTTGGAAAGGTATTGCCCAAGATGCTTTGATTATGAACATCGATGATCTTCTCTGTGTCGGCGCAGTTGACAATATTTTATTGTCTTCTACTATTGGTCGCAATAAAAATTTAATTCCAGGTGAAGTCCTTTCAGCCATTATTGGAGGGACTCAAGAGCTCGTCGATGAACTCAGTGCCCAAGGGGTTACCATCCACGCTACGGGTGGTGAGACCGCCGATGTTGGGGATTTAGTGAGGACCATCATTGTGGATTCTACAGTGACCGCACGACTCAAGCGCTCGGAGGTAATCGATAATGCCAATATCAAACCGGGTAATGTCATTGTGGGATTGGCCTCTTTTGGTCAGGCCACTTATGAACATGAGTACAATGGGGGTATGGGCAGCAATGGGTTAACCTCTGCTCGGCATGATGTTTTTTCTAAAAGTCTTGCCAAACGTTACCCAGAGAGTTATGATGCTGCGGTTCCCGAAGAATTAGTCTATTCAGGCTCAAAGGAGCTCACTCAGTCCATTGAAGGAACCCCACTTGATGCGGGGAAACTCGTCTTATCACCGACAAGAACATACGCCCCTGTGGTCAAAGCTATTTTTGATAAGATGGGTCGGGACTGTATTGATGGGATGGTGCATTGCAGTGGCGGTGCTCAAACAAAAATCTTACACTTTTTATCTCAAGGACAGGTTATTAAGGACAATTTGTTTTCCACTCCGCCATTATTTAATTTGATCCAAAAGGAAAGCCAAACGCCTTGGAAAGAGATGTATCAAGTTTTTAATATGGGGCACCGTATGGAATTTTATCTCGACCCCGAGTACGCTCAACAAATAATTGATATTGCTGCCGAGTTTAATATAGAGGCTCAAATAGTAGGGCGGGTTGTCGCATCAGAGCAAAAGAGTTTGACCATCGTTTCTGAGCACGGACACTTCGATTACCATTAGCGTTTCCCCATAAAATTAATGTAAATTTGCCTGAATAATTGGGCATTAACTGTATATGCTAGAAAAACTGAACATAGTTAAGCAGCGATTTGATGAGGTCAATGACCTGATCATTCAACCTGAGGTTATTAGCGATCAAAAACGCTACATTCAGCTCAACAAGGAATACAAAGACCTTTCCTTGCTCATGAAAAAGCGAGAGGCTTATGTCGCCATGCAAAATGCTATGGACGAGGCTCAGCAAATTTTAGCGAGTGAAACAGACCCAGAGATGATTGAAATGGCCAAAATGGAGCTCGAGTCAGCTCAAGAGCTAAAGCCAAAACTCGAGGAAGAAATCCGTTTTTTATTGGTTCCAAAAGAACCAGAAGACGCCAAGAATGCAGTGGTTGAAATTCGCGCAGGGACAGGTGGTGATGAAGCGAGTATTTTTGCCGGGGATTTACATAGAATGTATACCAAATATTGTGAATCAAAAGGCTGGCAGGTCAGTGTCGTAGATTATAACGAGGGTACGAGTGGTGGTTTTAAAGAAATTATCTTTGAGGTTAACGGAGAGGATGTTTACGGAACGCTAAAATATGAGGCAGGAGTGCATCGCGTACAGCGGGTCCCTCAGACGGAAACTCAAGGGCGGGTGCATACCAGTGCCGCCACAGTTATGGTACTGCCTGAGGCCGAAGAATTTGATGTAGAACTGGATATGACTGAGGTGCGCATTGAACGCACGACCTCAACGGGTCCTGGGGGACAATCGGTAAACACCACTTATTCGGCCATTAAATTGCACCACGAACCCACAGGGATGATTGTCAGCTGTCAAGATCAGAAATCATCGCATAAAAACCTCGAAAAAGCCTTGAAAGTATTACGCTCAAGACTCTATGAACTGGAATTGGCAAAAAAGATGGAGGCTGATTCACAAAAGCGAAAAAGCATGGTGTCTTCGGGGGATCGAAGTGCCAAGATACGCACCTATAATTACCCTCAAGGCCGTGTCACGGATCATAGGATTAATCTGACGCTTTACGATTTGGGGAACATCATGGATGGAGACATCCAAAAAATCATTGACGAATTACAATTAGTCCGCAATACCGAAAAATTGCAAGAAGCCGGGGAAACCTTTTAAATTGATAAAGTATATAATCCAAACTGATGACTCAGCAGCAACTCACTCAGGCAATACGCGATAAATCCTCTTTTCTCTGCATTGGATTGGATGTTGATTTGGATAAAATTCCCCCACATCTTCTCCAGGAGGAAGATCCAATTTTCGCGTTTAATAAGGCCATTATTGACGCCACGCATCACTTGGCCGTCGCTTACAAGCCCAATACAGCATTCTATGAGTCTTATGGGACCAAAGGCTGGCAAGCTTTGGAAAAAACAATCGATTATTTAAACGAGAGTTACCCTGAGGTATTCACCATTGCAGATGCCAAAAGAGGGGATATAGGCAATACGTCCACGCGCTATGCTAAGGCGTTTTTTGAACAAATGGGATTTGATGCCCTCACCATAGCCCCGTATATGGGCCGAGATTCTATAGAGCCTTTTCTAGAATTTGAGGATAAATTTGTGATTCTTTTGGCTTTGACTTCAAATCCCGGTGCCTTTGACTTTCAGGTCGGTGAGGCAACACCAAATTTATTTGAGCAAGTGTTACACACCGCACAAACCTATAAAAACCAACAGCGCTTGATGTATGTCGTAGGCGCGACTAAAACCGAGTATTTATCACGTGTGCGCAATATTGTTCCTGATTCGTTCCTATTGGTACCTGGAGTCGGCGCCCAAGGAGGAAATCTTCGAGAGGTTTGTGACCACGCTATGAACGATCAGGTCGGTCTGATAATAAATTCCTCACGCGGAATCATTTACGCCAGTGGTGGAGCAGACTTTGCTCAAGCCGCAGCCGCTGAAGCTCAGAAACTTCAAGCACAAATGAAGGAAATTCTTTCAAATCGTTGGGGCTAAGCCCTCATAACTCTGGCATACTTTGGGTTGAATAATCGGGCATAAAATCATCCATTCGCTGATGAATTCGTAAATTTAGGCCCATTAACGACCTAATTATTGATAATGCAACAACCAGAGCCCTATCGTCCTGAACATAAAATTCGCATTGTTACCGCGGCCTCACTCTTTGATGGTCATGACGCAGCCATCAATATCATGCGACGTATCATCCAGTCCACTGGGGTTGAGGTGATTCACTTAGGGCACGACCGAAGTGTTGATGAGGTAGTCTCAACAGCGATTCAAGAAGATGCACACGCGATAGCCATGACCTCTTATCAGGGTGGCCATATGGAGTATTTTAAATATATGTATGATTTACTTCAGGAGCGTGGTGCAGGCCATATAAAGATTTTTGGTGGCGGTGGTGGAGTGATTCTCCCAGATGAGATCAAGACCTTGATGGATTATGGAATTGCACGCATTTACGCTCCGGACGATGGGCGCGCTTTGGGCTTGCAGGGGATGATTAACGATTTGGTTCAAAAGAGTGATGAGTCCCGTGGAGACCTAACTCAGTTTGATCGTGATAAGCTCTCGGTAGACCAGCCTCAATATTTGGCCCAGTGCATTAGTGCTGCTGAAAATTTTCCAGATCAAATTAAATCTTTTTTACAGGACCTTCGGGATACGTCTGATCTAAACCAGGTCCCTGTCTTGGGAATAACGGGAACCGGCGGGGCAGGAAAATCTTCTTTGGTCGATGAGCTCGTGCGCCGATTTTTAGCTGCTTATCCAGAGAAGCATTTGGCCATTATCTCTGTAGATCCTTCCAAACGCAAGACGGGAGGGGCGCTTCTTGGAGATAGGATAAGAATGAATGCCATAAACACGCCTCGGGTTTACATGCGTAGTTTGGCTACGCGTCAAAGTAATTTGGCATTGTCTAAATACGTCAATGATGCGCTGGATTTAGTCAAAGCCTCTGGTTTTGATTTGGTTATTTTGGAAACCTCTGGAATTGGCCAAAGCGATACCGAAATTTTGGAGCACAGTGATGTTTCACTTTATGTGATGACCCCAGAATTTGGGGCCGCCACCCAGCTCGAAAAAATTGATATGCTTGATTTCGCTGATTTGGTGGCCCTGAATAAGTTTGATAAGCGCGGTGCTTTAGATGCCCTACGGGATGTGCGCAAACAGTATATGCGTAACCATAATTTATGGGAAACACCAAGCGATCAACTTCCAGTAATTGGGAC
>CALJFV010000229.1 GCA_938074515.1 uncultured Flavobacteriaceae bacterium | reverse complement strand
GTGATGATGTACTGGAGAAAAACCATTGGAAAAACCCCCAAGCCACTGATTTTAGTCCCTCTAGCCTTAGCCTGTTTGTCCCTTTATCCGCTAACCGAACACTATCGTCCTGGGAGTTTACAAAATCGTTTACCCTACAATGTGGTGTATTCGATCAGTGAATATCAAAAACGCCCCAGTTTGTCTCTTCGTCAGCAGGTGCCTGATCGAAAACATCACAATGACTCATTGATCATGATTTTGGTGCTTGGAGAAAGCGTACGGGCCGATCATTTGAGCATCAATGGCTATCCTAGAAACACCACACCTGGTCTGAATGACCTCCAAGGCATTATAAGTTTTACTGGACTTAAAACTGCGCACACCTATACTGCAGCCAGTTTGCCACAGATTCTAACCGATCAAGGTCAGGTGGTCAAAGACACCACATACACTTCGATTTACTCAATTTTAAACCGAGCAAATTTTCAAACGCATTGGCTGGGTAATCAGACTTTAGAAAGAGGTTATGCCCCTATAGTCGCAACCAATGATTCGGTCGTCCTGATCGACGCCTATAAAAATGTGTTTAGTTTCAATAAAAGAAGAGATCAGGATTTACTGCCGCCCCTAAAAGCCATCTTGCCAAATAGCGCGAGGAACGTGATCAGCCTGCACATGATTGGGAGTCATTGGTGGTATGAAGATCGTTATGAAGACAAACACAGGCGCTTTACCCCCGTGATCGACAGTAAGTACATCCCGAGCTTAAGCCCGGACCAATTGATTAATTCTTATGACAACACCATTGTATATATGGATGAGTTTTTGAGTCAAATCATCGATGCGCTCACACAGTACAAAATACCCAGCGTGCTGGTCTACATCTCAGATCATGGTGAACAGCTTGGGGAAGGCGGTAAATGGTTGCATGCCCAAGCCGGTGAAGCAGCGAAAAACCCGGCTTATTTCATGTGGTTTTCTAAGCAATACCAAAAGCGTTACCCAAAAAAAGTAGAGGCCTTGACCAGCCAAATTCACGATACTTCCACTACAGATCGCGTATTCTATGATCTTTTAAATCTTCTAGGAATTGAATGAACGCAAAAAAAAGGCCCTAAAGGGCCCTTTTTTATGCTAAGACATTGTGGTGTTATTTTACAATGACTTTTGCTGTTTTAACCAGATTAGATCCAGTATTATGAACTTTGACAAGGTAAATACCCGCAGCCATTTGCGATAAATCTAATGTGGCTTGATAGGCACCAGTATTGTTTTTACTCAATGAACCGTTTGTCAATTTTTGACCGATCATATTAAAGGCGGCCATGTCTAAAGTCAAATCTGACTGGGCGTTAATCGATAACTCAAATCGATTGTCCCCTAAATCAACCACCATTAATTTAGCATTGTTAAACACCTGATCGGTGATGCTCAAGACTTCCTCGATATTTACGGTGTAGTCTTCAGTCTCACCATATTCTGTTACCTCGCAGGCATCGTCAGGAACTGCTGCTTGCCAATTGGATTTGGCACGCATGCGGTGATTTCCAGTTGGGGCGTTAGCAGGAATAGCCAAATCTACAGTTTCAGTAAACGTTCCACCTGCTTGACCAGGAGCGATAACAAAATTTTGAACTACTTTTTCATCATTGGTGAACTGTGAATCGTCGTTAAAATCGATCCAAACGGTAACGTTCTGATCTCCATAACCAGTGGTAATCGTCAAGTCATAAGTGGTATCCGCTTCAAGATTGGCCACTAAGTTTGTAAAATCTGCATAACCTTCACAGGCTGAAGTGTTGTCGATTTCTTCAAGATTCACTAAGCGAAATCCATCACCAAAACTACAATTTATGGCCGGAGTACAGACGTAGGCAAATGGTCCCTCACCGGTGTAGAATCGAGAAAATTGAAATGGATTTGGAGGACATTGCCCTCCAGAAAGTTGATCAAAGGTCTGAGCCACAGGAACAGCGATTCCAGGTGCCCACCACGACCAAGTCTCTCTAACGGTGATACACGGAGAAGAACCCGTTTGACCATCAGTGAATGTGGCGGTAGATATAACCAATGTAACATCATTAAACACGGTGCCGTCAGGAAGCGTAATGCTTGACGTATCCATGGCCTCTGACTCTACTTCGTGATCACGAAATAAAGACGGTGGTCCACCAGGCACCTCGAATGGCACGTTGAAAACCCCATCGGTATGAACATCACCCACATTAAAAGGATAAGGATGAATCACTAATGGCGTGGGGTAGCTAGAAAGCAAAAAGCTTCGTTCTCCATTATAGGTGTATTCAGTACTCGTGTAACCAGGAAATTGCACAAATCCATCTTCATAAAAGGCATGTGTTGCATTTGGATAATCAGCAGCGTACGGAGAATCTTCAATCGGCTGAATAGCAATTTCTCTTGAGTCATCAGGATTAATTGATGAAAAATCCCATGGACCTGTGGTCGAGGCATTTAAAAACACTGCACTGGTATCAATGTAATAATTGATCCCGTCGGCAGGAATTGTTGGTTGCGTAATTTGTGCTGCTGTAAACCAACTGATCATCACAGCACTAAGAAATAATTTTGTCTTCATTTAGGTATTTTTTAGATTGCTGATTGCAATTTAAAAAACCAAAATTAAAAATCCAAAAACTTCTCTTTAGCCGTTTATAAGTCCGCCAAAATATTGCCCAGGCCGTCTTTAAACTGAAATCCTTCAAGGGTACGGTATTTATTGAGTTTTTTGTGTGCTTCGAGCCCCCAGAGTAAAAATTCCATCATAAAAAA
>CALJFV010000228.1 GCA_938074515.1 uncultured Flavobacteriaceae bacterium | reverse complement strand
ATCGCTAACCATAACGCCCAGTCCAAATCCAATCAAACTTCCATAAATTCCTGCTTGCTCACTAACGTCGGTAAATACACCATTGTCATTACGCAGCAACATGTCTCCAACGCCGCGAAACATTTTTGGGACATTCCAATCTTGGGCGCGAACATCGCGTTGATGGGCAAAGCCAAGACTGCTTACTGGAATATTACTGTTGTTTAAAATATAGGCATCGAGGTCACCATCTTTATCATAATCAAAAAAACTTGCATGCGTAGAAAACCCGGTTTCTGCTAAATTGTAAGTTTTGGCCTGTTCACTAAAGGTCAAATCCCCATTATTGATATATAAATCGTTGTTGTGGTTTTCACCCTCCATATTGCCTGCATTCGAAACATAAATGTCCAACAAGCCATCCTGATTGACATCGACCATAACCACGCCTGTAGACCAGGGTTTATTCCCTTGAACGCCTGCTGTCTCAGAGATGTCTTCAAAAACCCAATTCCCTTTGTTGAGATATAACTTATTTGGTCCCATATTGGCCGTAAAATAGACGTCAGATAATCCATCGTTATTGATATCTCCAATAGCCACACCACCACCATTGTAAAAATTACGGTATTTAAATATGTTGAAGTCCTTTTGATTTTCGACTTTGTTGCTAAAAGTGATATTGGATTTTTCAGAGGATACTAAGCTAAATCTTTGCGGACCGATGTTCTCTTGAGTCTGCTTATTTTGACAGGCTGAAAAGAGCAGTGCTATGATCCAAAAAGTCCAATTGTGTTGAAGTCTCATTTGTTATTTATTTTTTTGATAATTAATGGGGTGTTGTTGTTTCGGGCCATAATCCAAAGTGTGTCTTTTGGTCTGGCAAGCTCAGTCCATCCTCGTCCAGCACCCAACCAAGGGTCTTTTGTGATTTTTTCAAAATGTAAGGTTCCTGAGTAATTCATCAGCCCCCCTCCTTTAAAGGCATCTAAGCGCCCGAGTTGAGTGCTGAGTTCATAATCGTTGCCACTAAGGAGTAGGTCTGGCCACCCATCTTGATTTAAATCGGTGACCTTTAAATCCCGAATACTCGAATATTGGACATCAATGGGCAAGTAGTGCTTGGTAAATGAGTTGCTGCCCGTATTTTCAAAATAACAGCTGTTTAGTTCTGTGACGGATTTGATCAATCCTGCCGCCAAGGATTTAGCCCCAAAAATTTCTTCGATAGAGGCATCAGCAAAGTCGGCAAAAGATAAAAACTTCTTGTTAATTTTCGGGAGTTGTTTGGCCAATTCCTCCTTGGAGGCCAAAGTCGTTTCTTTGCCTTGAAGAAAGTAAGTTACTATAGTTTCTTCCGATTGATTTTGATCAAAATCATAGCGATATAAGCGAATCGGCTCAAGGGCTGATGCATGCCAACGCAGATTTGTCCCCCAATTGCCTGCGACAATATCCAAATCCCCATCGCGATCAAAGTCTGCTGCTGTTATCGAGGACCAAAGGCCATAGTGTTCTTCTAGTTCGGTGCTCTGCAGCCGCGCTAAGCCCGAACCTGTATTGATCCAAACCGAGAGCGTGTTCCAATGGCCGCAGCTTGCGGCATCCATTCGTCCATCGCCATTGAAATCTGCCCAAACTACATCACTAATCGGGCCTGAATTACTGAAGGCATCTCCCCATTGTGCGGTGTAATTCTCAAAATGACCGTTGCCCAGATTTTTGAGTAAGTAGTGCTCCGGATCTATGCCAAATTCATGAGCTTTAGTTTTGGCGGTTAACACTAAATCTTTGAGCCCATCTTGATTTAAATCTACTGCAGAGATTGTACTGGTTGTTTGAATTAATTCTGGCAAAGCCTCTGGGTCATAAGTAAATGTTTGTCCGTGACTCAAGTATAGTCTGGGCTTTAGTGCTGCTCCACTGGCAAACTCATTGCCGCCATATCCGATCAAAATATCGTTTAGCCCATCATTATTTGCATCAAATATTATTGTGGCAGTTCCCTCACCAATGGTATCGACTTGGTCGGTAAAATCAACACGCGTGAATTGGCCGTCGCTCTGCTGGAAAAATACAGCTGTATTTTGTCCTTTGGCCCCAGTAATTACTAGGTCGTCCAAGCCATCGTTATTTAAATCCCCGCTGGCCATGGCTGGGCCTTCGTTATTCAGGGCATAAGGGGCCAATGGATTTCTGTTGAAATCCAAAGCAGAGCGCTCTTGATGCTTCCAGTTTATGTCCTCGGATATCTCGGCATAAGCACGGTTTGCTTCTGTTGTGGTTTGATTTTTTGAAGTTTTGCTTCCGGGTATTGGAGATTCATGGTCTTTTTTAGGGCTTTGGTTAGATTGGACAATGAGTTGTTTGTTGGTCTCTACATCTCGCAAAACTTGTCGGCCTCCAGTGGGCCAAACAATAACTAAAGAATCGAGTTGCTCTATGGCCCCGAGGCCAAAATGCATTATTGCTGGACTGGATGAGAGAAAACCCCGAGTGGTATAATTTTCACGGGTAAATTGCTGGTTTTTATAATGGGCCGTTACTTTTGCACCGATGCCAAAGATATTTTTATTCGTATCACGAAGGGCGATACTGAGATAATGTTGCTCGGGATTCCAGATCCTTGTCTGATTTTGCAGAATAAAACAAGGTTCATTGGTATTGTTAACCACCAAGTCTAAATCACCGTCTAAGTCGAGATCTGCATACGCGGCACCATGGCTGTAGCTCGGTATATTTGGAATCCAAGTCCCCGTTAGATTTTCCATGGACTGACCATCTTTATTTTTAAAAATATAATTGGGGGTTTTTTTAGCGGGAATCGCCTCAATAAAGCTCATTGATTCTCGCTTCATATTTTCACCAAGTTGTTTTTGTATGGCCTCGTTGGCAATAAAATTTATAAAATCCATATCGTTTGTCGCCCCGAGGATCCCATTGGTAACAAAAAGGTCATTCAGGCCATCCAAATCGAAATCCGCCAAAAGGGGATTCCAAGACCACTCTGTGGCTGATACTCCGGAGGCATTTGCAATTTCACTAAAAACACCGTTACCGCGATTGAGTTGTAGGGTGTTTTGCATGTATTGATGGTCGTAACCATTTTTAAGGTATTGATTGTAGAGCTGATAATTGAATTCAGTTCCCGATGTCTTGTAAGTGACAAGATCTTCTGGAAGCATATCTACCGAAATTAAATCCATCAAACCGTCGTTATTGATATCGCCACTATCATTACCCATAGAATAGTGCGTGGTGTGTCCCAAGGCCTCTTTTTGTGTGTGAATAATCTCTACGAATGATTTATTCCCTTGGTTGAGGTAGAGGTAGTCATTTTCAAAAAAATCATTACCGACATAAATATCTGGATATCCATCATTGTTATAGTCTGCAATGCTTAGTCCAAGTCCGTAGCCGATACTTCCCTGAAAAATGCCTGCCTGTTTTGAAACGTCTACAAATTGACCATTTCGATTTTCATAAAGACGATCTCCCGAAATAGAATCTGATATTTGACGTTTGGTTCCGTTTCCATAATTCATATTGGGATTGACGCTATGATTTAAAAGATATAAATCCAAATCTCCGTCTAAGTCATAATCCAAAAAGCTACTATGGGTGCTGAGCCCACGAAAATCTAATCCATATTTTTTAGCTTGCTCTTCAAAAAGTGGTCTGCCCTGTTCATCGAGACCTTGATGTACAAAAAGTGCATTGTGTACTTCTGGCACAGAGTCTGCCGCTACCCGTGCTAGATAAAGATCCATCCATCCATCTCCATTAATATCCCCGACGGCGATACCATTATTCCATCCACTGGGAAGGGGTGGAAGTGGCGCTTGACTGAATTTAAAATTGCCTTTATTAATATAAAGTTCTGGCGATTTTTGGTTGGCTCCTAAGAGGAGATCGGGGAGACGGTCATTGTTGAGATCTGCTATAGTGACTCCAGCACCATTATAAAAATAGATATAATTTAAAATATTTTGACTCGGTGAGGAGGTAATACGATTTTCAAATTTTATTCCTGTATGGTCAGATGATTTTAACACAAACCGAATGCGGGCGTCATTGTCGCAGCCCCCAAAAACCAAAAGGCTCAAAATACCTAAGAGTAGGGTATTTCGATTGATACAATTTTGAATAATTTTTTCCAATGTCATTTTTGGACATAGTTTTCCAAGTACGAATATATGATGTAAGTACTTTCGCTTGGGTAGTTTAAAATTTAAAAAGATTAATAAAAGATTAAAAAAAAAAGCCACCCGAAGTGGATGGCCTTTTTGGTGTATTGAAAATCTTAGTTTAGTAACCAGGATTCTGAACTAGGTTAGGATTTGATAATAGAGCATTTACCGGAATTGGGTAAAGTTTCCATGTATCATCACCAACTGAAGCTTCGTTTTTGAATTCCCAAGCTCTAGTGAATTGTCCGAAACGCAACATGTCATTTCTTCTCCAGAACTCTACGTATAATTCACGTCCGCGCTCAGCCAAAAGGTCAGCATCAGTAACGCTTCCTAGTGGCGTAGCACCGCGAAGAGTACGTAATTCATTAACGAGAGGGGTAGCATTACCACCCATACGCATCATTGCTTCAGCTTTCATCAAGTGTGCATCAGCATAACGGAAAACAATCTCGTGTGAACGGAAAGATCCACCATCATCACCAGGGTGATACTTAATGATTCGGATACCCGTGGCCTCACCATTACCCGATAGACCAGGAAGTTCTTTGGTGAAAACAAGTGGGTTACCAGAACGATCTTTTAAGATGGTTCCATCTTCTTCGTACTGCTGACCTACTAAGAAACCATAACCGATACCTAAGTTTTGAGAGTCAGCGTCATTAGCACCAGGCACCCATCCACGACGCTCTTCTTGTCCAGATCCAGCAGCGTTGCCCTCTGGTCCTTCGAAGCTGTCGTAAAATTCAGCCAAAGTAGTGAATCCGTTCCATCCTCCACCTGAGTTATCAGGAGAGTTTTGGTTGTAGTGAAGACCATTCCAAATACGGTTTCCTACACCAGCTTTTGCATACCAAATGGTTTCAGAATCTGAAACATCTTGTTTGAAAATGTCAAAGTAACCTGCTTGAAGCGCATAACCCTCAGCCGCAATGGCGTCTACGTGATCTACAACGGCTTGGTAGTTGGGCTGAGATCCAGTGTAACGCTCAGAGTTCAACATTACCTTAGCCAACATAAAGTGACCAGCGGCACGATTCGCTCTTGAGTGACCTTCTTCAGTTGGGCCAGGACCTGCCATTGGCAAGTTTGGTAACGCTGTTTCAAGATCGTTTACGATGAAGTCGTAGGCCTCAGACGCTGAAAATACAGATGGGTTAACATCTGAAGCATCTGTTGGCTGACGGAAAGGTGCTACACCATAAAGGTCCAACACAAAATACATACTGAACGCACGTAAGAAACGGGCTTGAGCTTCTTGTTCTGCATTAGGCGCACTCAATGGATCTAGGATCTGAGAAGCGCGCAAAACATTTTGGTTCAAGTTGTTCCAAGTGTTTAACACAAATTGGTGTGTAGGACTCCAAGTGTGTGCATGAAGCGTTCTCCAGATTCCGTTATCCCCCCAGTCAGTACCACGAGTAGGGACTAAGGTTTCGTCTGTAGATACTTCGTTCAAGGCAAAGAAATTCCCTTGATCACCAAGTTGTCCGTATGTGTCATTGTATAGGTTAGTAATTGATGCATCAACATCAGCTACTCCTTCGAATACTGTAGAGCCCTCGGCGATGATAGAATCAGATTCTTCAATCGCTAAGTCTGTACAGGAAACGGTCAATAAAGATAGAAACGCAGTTGCTAGAACAGGCTTCATGAATTTTATCATGTTTCTTTTCATAATTTATTTTTTAAAATTTAGCGTTAAGTCCAAAAGTAAATGTTCTCGGTCTTGGGTATGATGCGTAATCGATACCAAATACTGGAAGACCATTCAATAAGTCTCCACCAGAAGGGGAGCTACTCACCTCAGGATCTAAACCTGAATAATCTGTGATGACAAATAAGTTTTGTCCTGTAACAGAGAACACCAATGACGAGAAGAATTCATCGCCAGATAGTGGCCAGTTGTAACTTACAGTAGCGTTTTGGAAACGAACGAAATCACCACTTTCTAGGAATCGTGTTGAAACGTCAGCTGCCGCATCAAATGACTCACCAGCTGTAAGTACATCAGAAGTCACGTTACGACCACCGCGGAAAGCACCTGCTGTGAAGAAGGCGTTTGCCGTGTTGTTGTAAATGTAGTGACCAAATTGACCAGAGAAATAGGCTGATGCAGTCCATCTCTTGTAGCTCAATGAAGTTGAAAGACCTCCAGTTAGGTTAGGCAAGGCGCTTTTACCTACGAAGTCTTGAACGTCTGTTTGAACGGGTTGTCCGGTAGCAGGATCAAATCCTTCAAATTCACGCAAGAAGTATGAGAACAATGGTTCACCAGCTTTAAGCTTTTGAGCGAAAGCCAATGAAAGACCTTGTCCGCGGATCGTACCTGCATCAAATTCACCTTGAAGTGACTCAACCATGTTGTCGTTGTAAGCTGCGTTCAAAGTAGCATTCCAAGTTAAGTCATCACTTGAGATAAGGTCATAACCTAAACTTACTTCAAGTCCTTGGTTTACCACTTTTGAGTCTGGTAAGTTCAAGAACAGGAATGGCTGAACTGAAGGCTGAGCTGCCAATACGTTGAACAATAGGTCAGAAGTCTCTTTGCGGTATACATCAACACTACCGTTGAAACGGTCATTGTTGAAACCAAAGTCAAGACCTGCTGCATATTGCATCGTTTCTTCCCATTTAAGGGCTGGGTTTGGATAAGAAACGTCCACGATACCAGGAATGTTGATGTTTCCACCATCATCTGGTCCTCCACCAGCATAACGCTGTCTTTGGGTGAAGTTACCGTATCCAAGACCTTCTTGGTTACCAGTGATACCGGCTCCTAAACGAAGTTTAAGGGTAGAGATGTTGTCCCCTACGAAATCTTCATTGTGTAATTTCCAAGCGAAAGCTCCTGAAGGGAAGTATCCGTACTGGTTATCTTCACCAAAACGAGAAGAACCGTCCGCACGAACTGTTGCAGTGAACAAATACTTGTCATTGATTGAGTAGTTCACACGACCAAAGTAAGATTGCAATTCGTCAGTGTTGTCAAAAGTATCAACAAAAATCGATTTAACACTTAAATTGTTCAAGTCTGTGATTACGTCTGTCGCTGGTTCTGGGAACAAACGGTTAACGAAAATTCCGCCTGTGTTTCCGGCAAAACCATACTGCTGATAATCACCAGTGATTTTTGCTTCGATGGCGTTAGCGGTGCTTTCAATTGCATCGCCCATTTCGTCCATGTTCTCAGTAAAGAATCCCCAAGCGTTAGCGGTGCGCCCGTTACGGTTGAAATTCTGATAAGAGTAACCAGCCAAGATATCAAGGCTAGAATTACCGAAATCTTTAGAGTAGTTTAAGGTGGCTTCTAAAAGTTCGCTGCTTGTATTAAGGTCACTCAAGATTCCACGACCATTTCCAAAGGCACCGGCACCAAAGTTACGTGCGTTTGGAGAAGAAACACCGATTCTAGTTGATTCTGATTCATCTAAACCGATGTTAACTTTAGCCGATAAGTCAGAAGTCAAAGCGTATTCTGCAGAAACATTAACCAACATACGGTTTGTGTTTGCAGTATTTTGGTAATAATCTAACATTGTCGCAGGAGACAATAGGCCT
>CALJFV010000227.1 GCA_938074515.1 uncultured Flavobacteriaceae bacterium | reverse complement strand
CAGCGAGATAAAACTCATAAATACCCTGGCAGAAAAAAAACAACTCCTACAAGAAATTGGTTTAGATTATTTTGTAGTAGAACCCTTTACCTATGAGTTTTCAAGACTTACCGCGCTACAATATGTTAGAGATATTTTGGTGGGGCAACTCAATGCTAAAAAAATAATTATTGGCTATGATCACCGCTTTGGGAGAAACAGAAATGCAGACATCCAAGATCTTAAAAAATACGGCGTAGAGTTTGGTTTTGAGGTAGAGGAGATAAGCGCCCAACAACTAAATGAGGTGTCTGTGAGTTCTACCAAAATTAGAAAAGCACTGGCAAAAGGAGCTATTGATACTGCCAATACATACCTGGGCTACCCCTTTTCTATAACGGGCACCGTAACCAAAGGAAAAGCCCTTGGAAGAACCATCGGCTACCCTACGGCCAATTTGCATGTTTCACAAACCTATAAGCTCATACCAAAAAATGGGGTGTATGTGGTAAAAGCACTTATAGATAACACCCTTACCTATGGCATAACAAGCATAGGCACAAACCCTACAGTGGGTGGCACTGCAAAGAGTATAGAAACATTTTTTTTAGACACCCACACAGATTTGTACGACAAACAACTACAGATATACTTTCTAGAGCACATTCGGGAAGAGGCTACTTTTAACAACCTAGAAGACTTAAAAAAAGCCATACAAAAAGACGAAGCCTTTGCTCGAAACTATATACAAGGTCTTGCATAAGCTACTATTTAAACATATTGATAATTCTGGTCTTGTACTCTTTCGAGTTGTATTTGGTTTTCTTATCGCTCTAGAAGGTTTTGGAGCCATTGCAACAGGGTGGGTAAAAAGAGTCTTTATAGATCCGCAGTTTACATTTAACTTTATTGGTTTTGAGTTTCTACAACCCCTTGAAGGTAACGGGATGTATTGCTACTTTATGTGTATGGGGATACTAGGAGTTGGAGTCATGCTAGGATATAAATACAGGCTCAGTATGTTTGGATTTGCTGTGTTGTGGAGCGGTGTGTATCTGATGCAAAAAAGCAGCTACAATAACCATTATTATTTAATGCTGCTGCTGTCTTGGGGTATGGTATTTTTACCTGCCAACAAATGGTTTTCTATAGATGCTAGACAAACACCCGCTATCGCATCAAGGTCTATGCCCAGATGGGTATTATATGCCCTTATTTTACAGGTTTGGATTGTGTACACCTACGCAAGTATTGCAAAGCTATACCCAGCTTGGTTGGATGCAACAGTCACAGAATTACTCATGTCAAGCAAAAAAGACTATTGGCTTATTGGTCCTTTTTTACAGCAACAATGGGTACACTATGCTATTGCATATGTAGGGATTATCTTTGACGGGCTTATCATACCCCTACTTTTGTATAAACGCACTCGTTTTATAGCATTTTGCAGCTCTATTGTATTTCATCTGTTTAATGCTGTGGTGTTTCAAATAGGGATTTTTCCTTTCATGTCTTTGGCATTTGCCTTTTTCTTTTTCTCTTCCAAAACCCTGCAACTTCGGTTTTTTCCAAAAAAAGAACACTATGAGCTAGCACAAGTTATAGTGCCAAAACACAGCAAGATAATTATCGGTACCCTATGTTTGTATTTTATAGTACAAATAGCCCTGCCACTAAGACATCTGGCCATCAAAGATGATGTTTTATGGACAGAGGAAGGGCACCGTCTGAGTTGGCGCATGATGCTTCGGGCCCGTAAAGGCATCACCAGCTTTTACACAATGGAACCAGGCACCGGCGTGAAGTCGGTTTATCCTTTGCGCGATCTAGTCACACAAAAACAACTTAAAATGCTTTCTTCCCATCCAGATTTTATCTGGCAAATGGCCCAAAAAATAAAAGCGATAGAAGCCGGAAAGGGGCGTGAGGTAGGGGTTTATGTGCGCAGCCGTGTCAGTATTAATGGGCGCGAATACAGTCCGCTGATTAACCCTGATGTTAATCTGGCAGAGGTGCCTTGGGATCCATGGAGACACCACGACTGGATATTGCCCAGTCCATTTTGAGCAAAAACGGACAAAGAATCCCGCCCGGAGCTTAAAAGCATCTAATTTTCGCTAAATTTGACCCGCTAAACAAAGCCATAATGTTACAAGTATCCCAGATTCGAGAGCAGTACGATCAATCCCTTAAGGCCTTGGCAAAAAGGGGGGTTGATGCCCGTGAAGTTTTTGATCGTGTCCTTAAATTAGACGAGCAAAGACGTGCCACTCAAGCTCAGTTAGACGAAACCTTAGCACAGTCCAATATATTTTCAAAAGAGATCGGTCAGTTGTTCCAAAATGGCGAGCCGCAAAAGGCCAATATTCTCAAAGAAAAAACGACTCAGTTAAAGGCCCAATCCAAGGTATTGCAGGAGCAGCTCAGCGAATTTGCTCAAGCCCTCCAAGAAGTACTTTGGACCATACCAAATCTACCCAATGCCATTGTGCCTGCAGGCAGCAGTGAGCAGGACAATGAGGTCGTGCTTCAAGAAGGGGATATTCCTGTTTTGCATAAAGACGCGTTACCTCATTGGGAATTGGCCAAAATCTATGATTTGATTGATTTTGAGCTCGGCGTAAAAATTACCGGAGCAGGGTTCCCAGTTTACAAGGGTTATGGGGCGCGGTTACAGCGTGCGCTGATTGCTTATTTTTTAGACAAAAACACCCATGCGGGGTATACTGAATATCAAGTGCCTCACTTAGTGAACGAGGCTTCGGGCTTTGGCACCGGTCAATTGCCGGACAAAGAAGGGCAAATGTATCACGTTGCTGGGGATAACCTCTATCTCATACCAACCGCTGAAGTACCGGTAACCAATTTATTTCGCGATGTTCTCCTCAATCAAAGCGACCTTCCTGTATGTTGTACAGGCTACACGCCTTGTTTTAGAAGAGAAGCAGGGAGCTACGGAGCCCATGTTCGCGGCCTTAATCGCCTTCATCAATTTGACAAAGTAGAAATCGTGCGCATAGAGCATCCTGACCACAGTTATCAAGCTTTGGATCAAATGGTCGCTCATGTTCAAGAGATTCTTCGCGAATTAAACTTACCCTATCGCATTTTGAGGTTATGTGGGGGTGACCTTGGATTTACCTCAGCCTTAACCTATGACTTTGAGGTGTTTTCTACTGCCCAGGACCGGTGGTTAGAAATCTCCTCGGTATCTAATTTTGAGACCTTCCAAGCAAATCGACTTAAATTGCGCTTTAAAGACAATGAAGGCAACAATAAACTGGCACATACACTCAATGGCAGTGCCTTGGCGCTACCACGGGTGATGGCAGGAATCCTCGAAAATTATCAAACTCCTGAGGGAATTAAAATTCCTGAAGTCTTAGTTCCCTATTGCGGATTTGATTTTATTCCTGCTCCGGGGAAATAAGGTTTTTTAGCTTGAATCCACGGTCATCTCGAGACATGTGGTATCTTTAATGCATGAGATTCAGGGTTTACCTTTTGGCAATAATTTTGTTTTGTTCCCCAGCTTGGGCGCAAAAAGAAAATTTGGCCGAAAATTACTTTGAGCAAGGAGATTATGAAAAAGCACTAACCCTTTACGAGCGTCTTGTCCAGGAGCAACCTAGGCAACCAAAATACGTTTTGGGCCTTGTCAGCACCTATCAACAGCTTAGCAAATTTGTTCAAGCCGAAAATTTGCTCAAAACCCGGCTAACAGAGCCTCGAATTTATCCCCTTTACTATATCGCGCTGGCCAATAATTTTAATATTCAGCGCCAAGTAGATTCCGCACAAGTCTATATTGACAAAGCCCTTGATTACGCATTGGAACAGCCCAATTATACCATTTCAATTGGCAAAGCACTGAGTGATTTAAGCCTCTTGAGTGCGGCCAAAACCCTATACCAGGGGGTCATGCAGCGCCATCCTGAGAAGGATTTCAATTTACAATTAGCAAGAGTCTATGGAGAACTTGGAGAACTAGAGCCCATGTTCGAAACCTATTTGACCCTGATGGAAACTACGCCACGGTTCATCCCAAGCATACAGCGCTATCTGGAGACCTATATCACTGAAGATCCTTTAAACCCAGGCAATATTCAATTAAAAATCGCCCTACTAAAACGTCTGGCCCAAAGCCCAGAGACGCTCTACAATAGTCTGTTGAGTTGGTTATTCGCACAGCAGCGTGAATACGGCAAGGCCTTTATACAAGAAAAAGCAATTTTCATGCGCAGCGAAGGCAATTTAACTGGCATCAAACAATTGGGCTATGCCGCATTAAATCATAAGCAGCACAACATGGCCAAAACCATTTTTAATTTTGTTTTGGAACAAGCGGCCGACCCTCGCGAGCGCCTTTCTGCTCATTTGGAGATTTTACGCCTGGACAGACAACTGGGGCAGCAATCTGGCGAGGAGATAAAAATGCGCTACACTGGATTAATTCAAGAATACCAAGCCTTTGACCAGACCCAGCTCTACTTAGATTACGCAGACTTCCTCGCTTTTGACCTCGATCAATCTCAAAGGGCAATCGCCCTTTTAAATGAGGCAGCAGCCCAAGCCGAAAAATCTTATGCAGAGGGTCGGCTGCGCTTGTTGCTTGGCGACATCTTGGTTTTTAACGGTCAATACAATGAAGCCTTGGTAAATTATGCCTTGGTTCAAAGTGTGCTCAAAGATGATGACTTGGCTCAAGAAGCTAAATTCAAGGAAGCCCAAACAAGTTATTTTCGCGGTGATTTTAAATGGGCCCAGACCCAATTAAAAGTGTTGAAATCCTCGACAGCGCAAAAAATATCGAATGACGCCATCGCCCTTCATGTTTTAATCAATGAAAACACACAGGAAGACGCAAATCAAATCGCCTTAAAAAAGTTTGCTGCCGCTGAGCTGCTCATCCATCAAAAAAAATATTCCAACGCTATCGAGGCCTTAAATGCGCTACAGCGCCAAGAGCAAATTGACCGACTCGCCGATGATATTCATCATAATTTAGGAAAACTCTATCGACTCACGCAGGCCCCTGAATTGGCTAAAGCTGAATGGGAAATATTAATTCGTGAATCCCCCGATAGTGTCTATGCTGATGATGCGCTTTTTGCCTTGTCTGAATTGATGCTCTCTGAATTTAAGGACACGGAAGAGGCCAAAACCTATCTCGAAGAAATCATCTTTAACCATGCCGACAGCATTTATTTTATCGATGCGCAAAAACAATACAGAAAACTGCGTGGAGACCAAATCAATTAAATTGACCCAAAAACATAAAGCCTGTGTACATTTATAACGTAACCATAACTCTGGAACCCGAAATAGAAACTAAATGGCTTGAATGGATGCAGCAAAAGCACATTCCAGAAATGATCAAAACGGGTAAGTTCTCAGGAGCACTTATGACACGGGTGATTACTGATCAAGACTTAGGCGGTCCTACCTACTCGGTACAGTATCGTTGCTCAAGCAAAGCCGTACTGCAGGCTTACTACAGCGAGAATGCTGAAAAAATGCGGGCACAAAGCGTCCCATTTGCTGGGAAATTTATCGCCTTTCGGACTGAACTCGATGTGATACAAGAATTCTCATGAGTGTCAGTCCCAAAAAACATCTCGGCCAACATTTCCTCAAGGACCGGAGTATCGCCCAACGCATTGCAGAATTACTCACTGGTGTGGGCTACGAACATTTATTAGAGATCGGTCCTGGCACAGGGGTTCTAACACAATATTTAATCAATAAACCATGGCGCCTTATCGCTCTTGATTTGGATCGTGAATCCATTGATTATCTCAATGAATATTACACCCCCCATGAACTTACCGTTCGTTACGGCGATGTCCTAAAAGAAGACTTTACTGATCTATTTGGCCAAAATTCTTTTGCTATAGTGGGTAATTTCCCATATAACATCTCCTCCCAAATTGTGTTTAAAACAATTGAATGGCGACACCAAATCCCTGAGTTTTGTGGTATGTTTCAAAAAGAGGTAGCAGAGCGTATCTGCGCAGCCCCTGGGAGTAAAACCTACGGCATACTTTCGGTATTAACACAATCTTATTATAAGGCCGAATACCAATTTACGGTCCCGCCCGGAGTTTTTCATCCGCCTCCAAAGGTCGAGTCGGGTGTCTTACGCCTTACGCGGCATGACCGTCTGGAACTTCCTTGTGACGAGGCTTTGTTTTTTAAAGTCGTGAAAACCAGTTTTCAGCAGCGTCGTAAAACCCTGCGCAACAGCTTAAAAATCTTCAATATCTCTCAAAAACTCAAAGAAGATATTATCTTTGCGAGGCGTCCGGAACAATTGTCTGTTGCGGAATTCATTACGCTCACCCAAAAAATGGAAAGCGATGGCATTTCAACTCACTCCTGAATTCTTAGAGAACGTCGAGCAGTTGGTAGCGCAAAAAAAGCGTAAAGCCATTTGTGAACTCATGGGAGAGTTTCACTTCGCCGATCTAGCCGAAGTGCTCGATGCCCTGGAAACAGAGCAAGCGACTTATCTGGTTAAATCTCTACAAAGCGATGTTACCTCAGAAGCCCTTATGGAGCTCGATGAGGACGTTCGCGAAAAAATTCTGGGGCGTCTTTCACCCAATGAAATTGCTAGAGAATTAGAAGAAATGGATACCGATGATGCTGCCGATGTAGTGTCAGAGCTCGATATAGCGATCCAGAGAAAAGTAATCGACCGGATTGAGGACGAAGAACACGCGGCAGATATTGTTGAACTCCTAAAGTATGATGAGGATACCGCAGGGGGTCTCATGGCCAAAGAATTGGTCCGGGTCAAAGACACATGGACCACCGCGGGCTGTATTCGCGAGATGCGCCGGCAAGCGAAAAATGTTACTCGAGTTCATTCTATTTATGTCGTTGATAAAGATGGCATACTTAAAGGGCGTCTTTCCTTGAAAGATTTGTTGACCGCCCCAGAACGTGCGCGTATTGCGGACATTTACATTCCTAAAGTCGATTATGTTACCGACACCACCGAAGGTGAAGAAGTAGCGCGTATCATGCAGAAATACGACCTCGAGGCCATCCCTGTAGTGAATGATGCCGGCGTATTATTAGGCAGGGTAACTATTGATGATATCGTTGATTTTATTCGGGAAGAAGCCGAAAAAGATTATCAAATGGCCGCGGGGATTAGTGGCGATGTTGAGGCCGATGACAGCCTAGGCAAACTCACCAAAGCGCGCCTTCCTTGGTTGCTTATTGGCATGTTTGGTGGTATTGGTGCCGCCAGCATCATCGATGGTTTTGGCACCATTTTATATGATTTCCCTAACCTATTTTTGTTTGTCCCTTTAATTCAGGCTACCGCGGGAAATGTTGGGGTGCAATCTAGCGCTATTGTGGTGCAAGGTTTGGCCAATGACACCCTCAAAGGCAATATTGTGGGGCGCCTGATAAAAGAAACAGCTTTGGCCCTTATTAATGGCCTGAGTATCGCAGTATTTGTACTGATTTTTAGTCACTTGTTTTTTAACACCACTTATCTCGAGTCCATCAGTATTGGCCTTGCTGTAGTTGTAGTAATTTTAATTGCTGCACTGGTTGGCACATTTGTCCCCATGCTCTTGGATAAAAAAGGCATTG
>CALJFV010000226.1 GCA_938074515.1 uncultured Flavobacteriaceae bacterium | reverse complement strand
CATAAGTAGCGCAGCAAGGACAGCAGATATTCCAAAAAAGATTTTGGTCATTTTCCTATAAATCATGCCCCCAATTTTGACGTTCCTTTTCACTCCATAATTCTGGAAAAAATATACGCTTTTGATATTTTGGATGCATGTATTTAACCCAGGCACTGCCACCAGTAGCCTCAGCCTGCTTCGAACCACTGTTTAAATATTTTGCCGCTGTGCGATAATGGGCCATTACCCAGGTAATGTTTACCGTATAGTCATAATGACGCATGGCCTTAATTAACTCAGAGTTTTTTTGATCTTCAGCAGGTAAAGATTTAAATTTTGCCGCCAAATTAATGGTGTTGTATTCTTGAGTAAAGGCCACAAATTCGTCTCGATAACGCTTTTCAAAAGCCGTCAATAGATAAGTCTTTTTCCCCGTTGTATAGTCTTTTCCAGCGGCCTGCCAATAAAGGTGATCAAGAGCGTGTTCGTATGGCGTATTGCGGTCTATCGTTTCTCGGAAACGAGCATCTATGAGATTGATGAGTTCGGTCGAGGCGAATTCAATTTTACGATATTGAGCGCTCTGAAATCCTGATGCTGGCGCCAATGAATTTCTGAATTTCATGTACTGCTCAACTTCCATCCCTTGGGTCATGATGTCAAATGAGGTGGTGAGCATATCAAAATAACGCGAAATTCTCAGCAAACGCTCGGCAAAAAACGTCGTGTTAAGTGCCTGGTGATGGGCCACTTGTTCTATCTCCCAAAGGATCATCTTGAAGATCAATTCATTGATCTGATGATACATAATAAAGACCATTTCATCTGGAAATACAGTGCGTTTGGTCTGCAATCCAAGAAGGGCATCAACTTGTATGTAGTCCCAATAAGTTAAGGGCTCT
Organism: uncultured Flavobacteriaceae bacterium; assembly: GCA_938074515.1. Classification (GTDB taxonomy): domain Bacteria; phylum Bacteroidota; class Bacteroidia; order Flavobacteriales; family Flavobacteriaceae; genus BACL21. Next base: position 5,259 of record CALJFV010000226.1, on the reverse strand, counting down.
TGCTGAAGTAGCCCCGAGAGATGGGTGTTTAGATCCTGCCCTATGGCATCGTACTTTTCTTGAAGATCCCCTAACAATTCTTCTCGCTTGTTTAAATCGTTTGCCATGGTTATAATTCCAAAATTTTAAATGGGTATTTCAGGCCTTTAAATTCATGCAAAGAGGCTTTTAAGGACCCAACGGCCAGATCGGCTTTAATCAGCAGGGGTATTTTATTTAGGTCATCGCTGACCCAAACGGTAACACTTTCTTTTTCCTTAAATACGCGCCCACCCTCAACATAAGGCCTGAATTTGAGTGTTTTGACCTTGCCAAATCGGGTTTTGAGTTCTTCTCTACCGAGAAACTTCATTCTAAACTTATACCCTTCTTTATCAAAAAACATATCCAAATCAACAGTCTCTCCATCTTTAATTGAATTGATGTCAATTGAGTTGCGCAAATAATAAAAAGCAGAAACTAGATCTTGAGTGAGTGGAGTGATCTCCGCGGTAACTTTAACGTCATTTTCTTTATTCCAAATAAGTGCGGTCAACGCTTCCCGATTAAAATCAATCTGTACGTCTTTGGTATAGCCCCCTTCATTTATTTTTCGAATAAATTTCAAGGGCATTTGAGTCGAACGATCAACATAGGACTGATAATCATCCTCAACGAAAAAAAACCAACTGGAGATTCCCGTGGTATGTCCCTCCCCTTGAATATGATAAACAGGTTTTTTGTTTAACGTTGACGCTTGAACCTTAATCGAGGCAAAACCTGCGGTCACAAAACCATAGTGCACACGAAATTTACACCACTCCCCATCGGCATAGGAAATCTCAGACTCTTGTGCCATCAATGAGGCATTCCAAATTAGAAAGCCCACACACAATAACCATCGATATAATAAAATTGGAAATCCTTTCATGTTAAAGCGTACCCCGAGCCTCTTGTTCACGTTCTATGGCCTCAAATAAGGCTTTAAAATTTCCTTTTCCAAAGCTTTGTGCCCCTTTGCGTTGGATAATTTCAAAAAATAGGGTAGGCCGATCCACCACAGGTTTGGTAAAAATCTGCAACAAATAGCCTTCCTCGTCGCGATCAATTAAAATACCGTGCTGCTTTAGTACGGAAACATCTTCATCAATTTTTCCAACGCGGTCCAGCAAATTTTCATAGTACGTTTCGGGGACATACAAGAATTCAACCCCGCGAGCGCGCATCGCTGACACGGTAGATACAATGTCATCAGTCGCTACGGCAATGTGCTGAACTCCAGGGCCATTATAATAATCCAGGTACTCCTCGATCTGTGACTTTTTCTTGCCCTCTGCAGGTTCGTTAATCGGGAATTTAATGCGTCCATTACCGTTACTCATTACTTTACTCATCAGTGCGGTATAATCGGTCGAGATGTCTTTGTCGTCAAAAGAAATAATCTGGGCAAATCCCATGACTTTCCCGTAAAATTCACACCAGGTATTCATCTCATCCCAATCGACATTACCGACCATATGGTCGATAAACTTTAGTCCAACTGGCTCTGGGTTATAATGGGACTGCCAAGTTTTGTACCCGGGAAGAAAAACCCCATTATAATTCTTTCGCTGCACAAAAATATGGACCGTTTCTCCGTAAGTGTAAATTCCTGAACGCACCACATGGCCATGATCATCTTCTTCTACGGTCGGTTCCATAAATGATCGCGCACCCCGCTTGGTGGTTTCTTCCCATGACTTAGTGGCGTCATCGACCCAAAGCGCAACAACCTTCACCCCGTCACCGTGTTTATTAATGTGCGCATTGATTGGACCGTCAGGATTCAAAGGTGTGGTCAAGACCAAACGAATTTTGTCCTGTTTTAGAACATAGGACACTTTGTCCTTTGCGCCAGTCTCAAGGCCAGCATAAGCCTCAGATTGAAAACCAAATGCCGTTTTGTAAAAATGTGCGGATTGCTTAGCATTACCCACGTAAAGTTCTACATAATCAGTCCCCAATAAGGGTAAAAAATCCTCAGCTTCGTCAAATATTTTCTTAAGTGAATACTCAGTATTTTGAAGGTGTTCCAAGTTTTTAATTTCTGCCATGATCTATGGATTTTTATTGGGTTAATCCAACCAGGATTGATAATAATTGCCGTCGGATATGGCCAAACCTTGGTCGGTTACCATTAACGGTTTAAAGGTGTCAACCATAACGGCCAATTCTTCTGTTTGGGTCTTTCCAAGACTTCTCTCGGTCGCCCCAGGGTGCGGCCCATGAGGAATCCCTGCAGGATGCAATGAAATATGACCCGGAGCGATATCGTTACGGCTCATAAAATCACCGTCAACATAATAAATAACCTCATCAGAATCGATATTGCTGTGGTTGTATGGCGCTGGAATGCTCAAAGGATGATAATCATAGAGTCGCGGAACAAAACTACAAACGACAAACGCCGACGTTTCAAAGGTTTGATGCACCGGCGGCGGCTGATGAATACGCCCGGTAATGGGCTCAAAATCATGAATAGAAAACGCATAGGGATAATTATACCCATCGTAACCGACAACATCAAAGGGATGCGTTGCATAAACCATATCAATCAAATCATTTTGCTTTTTGATTTTCATTAAAAAGTCCCCTTTTTCGTTATGCGTTTCTAAGGCCTGTGGCTTGCGAATATCGCGCTCACAAAAAGGCGAATGCTCTAATAACTGACCAAACCAATTGCGATAGCGTTTTGGGGTATAAATCGGATGATTGGATTCCACAATGAAGAGGCGGTTTTCAGGGCCATCAAACTCCATCTGATAAATCACCCCACGAGGAACAAGCAGATAATCACCATAACCAAAGGATATATTCCCTAAAAAAGTCTTCAAAGTTCCCGAACCCTTATGGATAAAAATGAGTTCGTCAGCGTCGGTATTTTTATAAAAGTAATCGGTTACTGATTTTCTTGGCGCAGCCAAAATAATCGTACAATCACTGTTGGTCAGCACGGGCGTGCGGCTCTCCAAATAATCATCACAAGGTGCTACGTCAAAGCCTTTTAGTCGATAGGACTGAATATTATTGGCTTTGGCAATCTTTGGCGCGACACTTTTTTGATTCAAAATTTCTTTGACCTGTGTCGGGCGATGCTCGTGATAAATATTAGAATACATTCCATCAAACCCTACAGTCCCAAACAATTGCTCCGAATAAAGGCTGCCGTCTGGCTTACGGAATTGAGTGTGTCTCTTGGGGGGAATTTTTCCGAGTTGGTGATAAAAGGGCATGGTGATTTAGTTCTTTAACTTGTGGTGTTGTCGTGGTTTTTTACAGCTCTAAATTACATTTTTTTAGGCTCTTTTGGGTGAATTTTGAACAGAAAATATGCCCCAAGGAAAACGCTAATCCAAAATAAAAATTGTCTAATTTATTTGACGCTCAGGGACCTGAAATCGCAAAAGTCGCGCGAAAAGGTTTCCCATGACAAAGAAAATGAATCACGCGCTTACTCTAAATTCTGAAAATAATCTACAATCTTTTGGGCTCGATGCGCCCCTACAACAGCGCTGATCTGGTCAAAAGATGCCTTTTTGAGTCGTGCCGGACTTTTAAAAGTCTTCAATAGGGTTTCCACGGTTTTTTCACCAACGCCTGGTATACTCTCTAAGGCTGAGTCAATCGCCTCTTTACTGCGTTTTTGTCGGTGAAAAGTAATGCCAAATCGATGGGCCTCATTGCGTAATTGTTGGATAACTTTAAGTGTTTCCGAAGTCTTATCTAAATACAAAGGAATGGGGTCCTCAGGATAAAACAATTCCTCCAAACGCTTGGCAATCCCGACAATGCTAATTTTACCGCGAAGCCCTAGCTGTTCTAAACTTTTTAAGGCCGAGGACAACTGGCCCTTTCCTCCATCCACAATAATGAGATTTGGCAAGGGTTGATCTTCCTCCAAAAGGCGTTTATACCTGCGGTAAACCACCTCTTGCATAGACGCAAAATCATCCGGCCCAGTTACCGTTTTGATGTTAAATTTGCGATATTCCTTTTTGGCAGGTTTGCCGCGTTTAAAGACCACGCAGGCCGCAACAGGATTTGTTCCCTGAAGATTACTGTTATCAAAACACTCAATGTGCTCAGGCAATACCGGCAAACGCAAATCTTTTTTCATTTGCGCCATAATGCGCTTTTCATGACGGTCAGGATCAACAATTTTAGCTTGTTTTAGGCGGTCTAATCTAAAATATTTGGCGTTGCGCAAAGACAGTTCCAAAAGCTTCATTTTATCTCCCTGTTTCGGAACCGTTACCTCTACCCCTTCAGGAACATTAATTTTATGGGCCACAATAACATTTTTGGCCTGTAGATTAAATCGTTGCCGCAGCTCGACAAAAGCCAACTCCAAAAGCGATTTATCAGACTCGTCGAGCTTCTTTTTTAATTCTATGGTGTGCGAGCGCACAATACTCCCAAAGGCCACTTGCAAGAAATTCACATAAGCAAAATCCTCGTCTGAACGAATGCTATAAACCTCTGTGTCTACAATTTTTGGACTCACTACTGTGGATCTGGCCTGATAGTTTTCCAAAATGTCAATTTTTTCTTTGATCGCAGCGGCCGCTTCAAACTCTAAATGAGCAGCATGGTGATTCATCTTGGCCTTAAACTGAAGTAACGAGGCTTTAAAGTTTCCTTTAAGGATTTGATTGATGGCCTCGATTTGCTGTTTGTAGTCTTCTAATTCTTGATGTCCTTCACAGGCTCCTAAACAATTACCAATATGGTATTCCAAACACACTTTATATTTCCCCGAATTAATTTTATCATGGCTCAAATCATAATTACAGGTTCTCAATGGATAAAGCCCTTTTATGAGCTCAAGCAAAGTTTGTACCGTGCGCATTTGAGTATAAGGTCCGTAATACAGACTGCCGTCCTTTATTAAGCGACGCGTCATAAATACTCTGGGAAAAGGCTCATTTTTGACGCAAATCCAGGGATAGGATTTATCGTCTTTAAGCAGCACATTATAGCGCGGCTGATATTTTTTTATCAGGTTGTTTTCCAGCAAAAGGGCATCCGTTTCTGTATCCACGACGATATGACGAATCTTATGGATCTTTTTGACCATAATCCTTGTCCGGGCATTATCGTGTTGCTTGTTAAAATAACTGCGAACACGCTTTTGAAGATTTTTAGCCTTGCCGATATACAGCAGTTTCTCTTGCTTATCATAAAATTGATACACCCCTGGCGCATCAGGAAGGGTCGCAATTTGAAGAGTCATAGAAGCTT
>CALJFV010000225.1 GCA_938074515.1 uncultured Flavobacteriaceae bacterium | reverse complement strand
CAACCATTCATTTCTTCAAAAGCTACTTGAAGCTCTCCAATACGTTCCGCATTTTCATCACTATAATCAGCATAAAGCGCATCCATTTCAGTTTTTAAGGCAAATAGATCCTTATTACCGCGCACAACAGTCTCTAGAACGGTAAATGAATCGCAGGCATTGTGATCTTGTTCGAGCACACTCATGCGTTTGCCAGGTTCGAGATGAACCCGTCCTGAAGTTGGATCTTGCTTTCCAGACAGAATCTTTAAAAAGGTTGATTTTCCCGCTCCGTTGGCCCCAATAATTCCATAGCAATTACCTTGCACGAATTGTGTGTTGACTTCATCAAAAAGGACACGTTTGCCGAATTGTACCGATAAATTTGAAACTGATAGCATTACTGATTGTTTTACTGGGCGCAAAAATAGCCATTTCCGAACAAACCAATCCCCCACCCTTAAATAATACTTTAACGAGGCCTTAACAAATGGCCCCGTTGAGAAAACTATTTTTGTATAGAACAACAACCAGCAAGAACTGTGCGCTTTAGTTTTTATGTTTTTTTGACTTTTATTATTGTCTCGTGCCAATCCAAATCGGACCCTGAAACCTGTGGCAGTGCTTGGATTGGGGGTCAAATTGTCAACCCTAAAACGAATTATGTTCTCATCTCCCATAATCGCAACGCAAGTGATACAATATTTCTGGATGAACGCAATTTCTTTTTGTATCACATAAAAGCGGCAGATCCTGGGCTGTATTACTTTCAACATTTTGAATTCCAAGCCTTATTTGTCGAGCCAGGCGACAGTATCATGCTTCGGGTCAATACTTTAGAATTTGATGAGTCCTTGACCTATACCGGGCGTGGTTCTTATAAAAACAATTTCCTAACCGAGCTCTTTTTACTTAATGAAGAGGCTGATCAAGAGATTCTCTCATTTTATAGTCTAGCCCCTGAAGCGTTTATCGAGAAAATGGACTCCATTCGTTTGCGACGACAATCCTTTTTAAATGAATTTGTTAAGACTGAAATCACCTCTGATGCCTTTTTAAGTGTGGCCAATGCTGCCATAGACTATGCTATTTTTGGCAAGATGGAACTCTATATTGCTTCAAACAACAAGAGACTGCGTTACGGGGAGGAAATGGAAATTCCTGCTTCATTTTATAATTACAGGAGAAAAATGGATCTAGGTAACGAAGACCTGAGAACCTATTATCCTTATTTCAGATGTCTGGGTTATTATTTTGACAATCTCGCCTTTGAAGCCATTGAGGGTGAAAAAGAGTTTAATCGAATGTCTTTTGAACACAATTGGCACAAAATGGACCTAATAGAATCTGAGGTCACCAATGATTCCCTTAAACAGAGTTTGCTCAAAAACACCGTGATTAATTATTTTATACATGCGGAGAATACGGAGCATATGGCCCTGATTTTGGATAAATTCAATTTATACAACCTAAGTAAAGAGGACAAGCAGCTCATCTTTGAATTATCTGAGATAGCGCTGAGGCTCATGCCAAATAAGCCTCTGCCCGATTTGGCGGTGGTTTCGTTCGACAATCGCACTGTGTCCATACAGGATATTATCAAACGACCTACAGTGATTTATTTTTGGTCCTTAAATTCGCCGATGCATGTCAAAAACATTCACCAGAGGATCGGTGAGTTGAGAGGAAAATATCCCGAGTTTGATTTTATCGGCATCAATGTCGATGATCAATTCAAAAAATGGAAAAGACTCGTCCAACACGAAAATTATCGTGCTGAGCATGAATTTCAGTTTGAAGACTTCGAAACAGCGGGGATGGCTCTATTGATCAATTCAATCAACAAAACCATGATTATTGATTCCGAAGGAATCATTATCGATCCTCACACCAATATCTTTAGCTTAGATGCTGAGCAAAAATTACTCAATTACCTTAATCGGTAATTAACCGCTTAAAATCCTTAATTTCCTTTTTTATAATCGGCTAGAAATTTAGCCAAGCCAATGTCGGTTAAGGGATGGTTGAGCAATCCTTCGATGGAAGAAAGTGGACCAGTCATGACATCTGCACCAATTTTAGCACAAGACAAGACATGCATCGTATGACGAACTGAGGCAGCAAGAATTTGTGTGTCAAAGCCGTAGTTGTCATAAATAAGCCTAATCTCCTCGATCAAAGTAAGTCCATCGGTGGAGATATCATCCAGGCGACCAATAAAAGGAGAAACATAGGTTGCCCCTGCTTTGGCTGCCAAAAGGGCTTGCCCCGCAGAAAAAACCAACGTACAATTTGTTCGGATACCTTGGTCTGAAAAATACTTAATTGCCTTCACTCCTTCTTTAATCATAGGAACTTTGACAACGATTTGAGGATGCAATGCCGCCAGCTCTTCTCCTTCTTTTATCATACCCTCATAGTCCGTAGAAATTACCTCTGCGGAAACATCTCCCGTCACAATTTCACATATAGCGACGTAGTGATTTAAGATCGCTTCACGTCCTGTAATGCCTTCTTTTGCCATAAGTGAAGGGTTTGTAGTTACGCCATCCAGCACGCCTAAGTTTTGCGCTTCTTTAATTTGATCTAGATTCGCAGTATCGATAAAAAATTTCATAGAGTTTGTGGTTATTGGGTTAAGAAGGAATTATTTCATGGCTGATTACACCGATAAAAATAATTTAAGTTTTGAAGCCCTCGCGTGAATTTTGAAAAAGTTTCTTCACGAGTTGTTCACATAGTGGCCTTAAAGTTTGTAGTGATTGCGGAGCATGCGCTCGTATGCTTTTTGAGGTAGTAATCGTTTAAGCACTAATGAAAATTTCTGCAACCAAGTCCCCACGGCATAATGTGGACGAGGGTTTGACTGGCGAATGACCTCAAGTACTTTTTGCGCCATAGGTTCGGGAC
>CALJFV010000224.1 GCA_938074515.1 uncultured Flavobacteriaceae bacterium | reverse complement strand
TAGATCAGCGGATTTAAGGAATCAAAACTTTGGGCGTTAAAAAAAATCAAAATTTAACTACCTTTAACCTTCTAAAATTACCAACAAATGAAACGATATCTTTTAAGTGCTTTATTACTCGGATTACTCACTTTGTCAAGTTGTGCAGATCAGACTGTAACAAAAACAGAAACAGGCTTTGATTATAATGTTGATCAGTTTGCAGACGTCAAGGTTTTACGTTATGAAATCTCGGGTTTTGAGGATTTGAGCATAAATGAGCAAAAGTTGGTTTACTACATGACTCAAGCCGGTTTGGAAGGGCGCGATATCATGTGGGCTCAGAATTACAGGCATAATTTGGAAATACGTAAGGCACTAGAAAAAATATACACTGATTTTCCTGGAAACCGCACGGCTGATGAGTGGATGGCCTTTGAAACCTATCTAAAGCGCGTTTGGTTCTCTAACGGGATACATCATCACTACAGCAATGATAAAATAATGCCTGATTTTTCCTCTAAGTATTTGAAAGAGTTATTGATCGAATCAGGCGCGACTCTAGAAGGAGAGGCCTTTGAAGTAATTTTTAATGATAAAGACCGCAAAAAAGTTAACCTAAGTAAGGATGCAGATATTGTTTTAGAAAGTGCGATTAATTTTTACGGGCCAGATGTGACAACCCAAGATGTAGAAGATTTTTATGGAAAGGTAATTGTGGATCAGGAACGCCCGATTGAAATTGGCTTGAATACCCGATTAGTCAAACAAGATGGGGTACTCCTAGAGCAAGTTTACCGTAGCGGCGGATTGTATGGGGAAGCCATTGATCGTATCATTTATTGGTTAGAGCAAGCAGTGACGGTTGCCGAGAATCCTGCGCAAGCCAAGGCTTTAAACTTATTGATTGAATATTATAAAACCGGTGATTTACATACTTGGGATGAGTATGCCGTAGCTTGGGTCAGTGCCACCGAAGGAAATATAGACTGGATCAACGGTTTTATTGAAGTGTACAACGACCCAAAAGGTTACAAGGGTTCATATGAAACGGTTGTGCAGATAAAAGACTTTGATATGTCCAAAAAAATGAGTGTACTCTCTGAGCAGGCTCAATGGTTTGAGGATAATTCACCACTAATGCCCGAGCATAAGAAAAAGGAAGTCAAAGGGGTTTCGTATAAAACCGTTGTGGTGGCTGGTGAAGCTGGTGATGCCTCACCAAGTACGCCAATTGGGGTGAATTTACCCAACAATAATTGGATCCGACAAGCCCATGGCAGTAAATCTGTATCCTTAGGAAATATTATCAACGCCTACAACAATGCGGGTGGGAGTGGTCGTTTGCAGGAATTTGCCCATGATGCAGAGGAGGTTGAATTAGAGGAAAAATATGGAGCATTAGCAGACAAATTACATACTGCTCTGCATGAGGTCGTAGGGCATGCTTCTGGACAAATAAATCCTGGAGTTGGAACCCCAAAGGAAACCCTGAAAAGTTATAAATCAACAATTGAGGAAGGTCGCGCTGATTTGTTTGGGCTTTATTATTTGATGGATCCAAAGTTACAAGAACTCGGTTTAGTGACCGATTGGCAAGCTACGGGAAAAGCCGCCTATGACGGATATATTCGCAATGGATTGGTCACCCAACTCATTCGGTTGAATTTAGGCGATGATGTTGAAGAAGCACATATGCGTAATCGGCAGTGGGTAAGTGCTTGGGTATTTGAACAAGGCCAGGAGGAAGGCGTTATTGAGCGCGTATCGCGCGATGGTAAAACCTTTTACGACATCAAAGATTATGACAAATTACGTGCCCTTTTTGGAGCCTTGCTGCGCGAGACCCAGCGGATCACAAGTGAAGGAGATTATGAAGCGGCCAAAGCTCTTGTAGAGAATTATGGAGTGAAAGTAGACCAGACCCTGCATGCCGAAGTGCTTGAGCGTAACAGTAAATTTACCTCAGCGCCTTACAGTGGCTTTGTAAATCCGGTTTTGGTACCTGAACTGAATGACCAAAGTGAAATAATTGGGTTTGAAATTGTTCAGCCAGAGTCTTTCCAAGCCCAGATGTTGCAATACAGCCAGACATACGGAAATCTTTAGGTCATTCTAGATGAACTCATCTAGGGTCATTGCTTTAGCCAAATCTTAGCCAATAAAAGCAGTAAGAAAAAAGCAATAAAACCAATCAATACCCAGCGTTTTCCTTTAAAATGCTTTTGGTGAATGGCACGATCTTTTTTGTAGCTGGATTGAATAATCCATACAAAAGCAACAAAAAAACAGATTGAGAAAATTATTTGTCCGGTACTAAACATTTGGATGTTTTAAGTTATTCGAGCGCGCCCGAAATATTTGATACAAGGGCCAACAAAAATAGAAATTATTAAGTGATTTATTATGAAACACTACACGGATGCAGTTCGAGATTTTCATGAGTCGTTTGGCTTGGGTATTGAGACCCAGCCCAAAGCAGATTTGGGGGTCAAAAAACATGAATTGCGCTTTAATTTGATGAAAGAAGAAAACCAGGAGTACCTGGAGGCTGCCAATGACGGTGATCTAGTGGAAGTGGCTGATGCCCTTGGGGATATGCTTTACATCCTATGTGGTACCATCATAGAGCATGGGCTGCAAGACAAAATTGTTGCGGTTTTTGATGAAATTCAGCGCAGTAATATGTCAAAACTAGGACAAGATGGTAAGCCCATTTATAGAGAGGATGGAAAAGTGCTCAAGGGGCCAAATTACTTCAAACCAGATATTGCTTCAATTGTAATTGATCGCAAAGAAGAGTAACAAAAAACGAATTAAAACGGCTTTAGACCTTAACGCGCCAACCAAATGGATCCTTGGCACGATTGTATTGAATTTCCTGAAGGGCGTGCTTGATGCGGTCGGCATAGGCATCGGATATTTCAGGTAGCGTGTAAAGTTTATCCTTATGTCCAAATGCGCTTACAGCGCTTATGGTTGCCGCAGTACCTGAGCCAAAGATTTCTTTTAAATCACCACTGTGAAAAGCATCCATAAGTTCAGTCACACTGAATTTACGAATTGAGATGTCCAAATGCATCTCATGAGCGAGGTCAATAATGCTTTTGCGGGTAACACCATCGAGAATTCGGTCGTTTGTTGGGGCAGTGATTAAGGTATTTCCCACACGGAAGAAAACATTCATGGTTCCTGCTTCTTCTAAATACTCATGACTGCTTGCATCGGTCCAGATGACCTGGTGATAACCTTTTTCGCGTGCTAGATTAGTCGGGTAAAATTGGGCGGCATAGTTTCCGGCAGCTTTGGCAAAGCCAACCCCTCCATCTGCAGCACGACTGTAATGATCGGCGATTAATACTTTCAGCTTTTCATTGTAATAGGCCGTAACCGGGGACAACAGAATCATAAATTCGTATCGTAGAGCCGGTGATGCCGCTACCCCTGTTTCAGTGGCAATGACAAATGGTCGTATGTATAAGGCATGTCCATGTCCAGATTTCACCCAATCGCGGTCAATATCCACAAGCGCTTTCAGGGCTTCGAAAAATAAGGCTTCAGGGAACTCAGGAATAGCGAGACGCTTAGCAGATTTGTTAAAGCGCGCAATATTTTGATCAGGACGAAATAAAAAAACACTTCCTTCCTCGTCTTTAAAAGCCTTCATTCCCTCAAAAATGGCCTGCCCATAATGAAATACTTTCGCGCCAGGGTCAAGCGATATTGGGCCGTA